>CAXTOS010000011.1:0-41518 GCA_964245935.1 uncultured Novosphingobium sp. | reverse complement strand
ATCCGCATTCACTCCCCCTTTACCAGCGTCGGCCAGGCGCTGGACTATGTCCTGGCCAGTTTCGCCACCGACGCCCCCGCCGATGTGGCGCTGGTGGTGAAGGAGCACCCGCTCGACGCGCGCTTCGGCGGCTGGCGCGGCACCGTCCAGCGACGCGCACGCCAATATGGACTGGCCGACCGGATCATTCCGATCGCCGGCGGCGATCTCCGGACCATGGCGGAGAACTCGCTCGGCGTCGTGGTGGTCAACAGCACCTCTGCCACTTTCGCGCTGGCCAGCGGGGTTCCGGTGATGGCGCTGGGCACCGCCATCTACGATATCCCCGGCATCACCCATCAAGGCCGGCTCGGCGATTTCTGGGTGGCGCCGCACAAGCCGCAAGCCCCGCTTTACGATGCCCTCTGCCGCGTACTCCACCACCATTGCCTGGTGCGCGGCGGGCTTGCCAGCCAATCCGCGGTCCGCATTCTGGTCGCGAGTTCGGTCGAACGGCTACTGGCGGAGCAGACCTGACGTGGGTGCGGTCGCGCCAAGCGACTGCGCCTGCCCTGGCCCTGGCCCTGGCCCTGGCCCTGGCCTATTTGATCGCGCCCGATCCCACCAGACCGGTTTCCACGGCGGCCACCGGCGCGAACAACTGGCTGATCAGCTGGATCAGCTTGCTGGGCTGGTTGGATGCCGCGTTGCCGATATACAGCACGTCCTTGTCCCGCATGACGAAGCGCTGCGAGATGAAAAACGCGCCCGCCCGCAGCATGTTCAGGTGATAGACGACCGGAATGTCGCTGCCATCCGCGCGGTGCTGGAAACGGAACACGAATACTGCCTTGGCATCGCCCAGATAGGGGTTGGCCCCGCCGGCCATCGCCACCGCATCGGCGAGCGTCTGCGTGGGGGCGGCAAACGACATGCGCTCGACCTTGCCCGCTGCGCCCATTACCGAGAAGGTAACCGGGTCGCGCAGCACCTCGATGCGGTCGCCCGGTGCGATCAGCATGTCGCGCTCGGGACCGCTGAGTACGTCGGACAAGCGATATTCAACGGGCCGACCGGAACGCACCACGCGCACGATCAAGTCCTTGGCCTCGCCGCGATAGCCGCCGGCCAGGGCGACCGTATCGGACAGCAGTTCGCGGTTGGTCTCAAGCACCAGCCGTCCGGGCTTGGCCACCTCGCCACCGACGATCACGCTGTTGTTGACCGTCTCGCGGATGCCGACCACCACTTGCGGATCCTGCGACATGCCGCGCAAGGCCTTGCGGATCATGGCCGCCAGTTCATTCGGGGTATGACCGGCGGCGCGCATCCTGCCGCTGTAGGGAAGCTGGATAAAGCCGTCGTCGTCCACCCGCACCAGCGGCAGATGCTCGGCCTGGGCGCCCGAGGGCGCGCCGCCGGCTACCGTTTCGCGCGTCCCGCCGGCAAACAGCGTGACACCTGCTTCATAGACCGAAATGTCGAGCACATCGTCGGGGCCGATGAGGTTGGTCGGCGGCGGCGGCGCCATCGGGTTCACGACCGGTGGCAGCGCCGGCTCGGCCGGCAGCACGCCCAGATCGGTAAGCTCGACCAGGGTGAACTTGAGCGGCGCGCGGGGATCCTTGTTCGCGGAATAGATTTGCGAGCCGGTCGGGCCACTGATCGGCAAGGTCGCACAGGCCCCCAGCGCAAGCAGCAAGCTGGCAGACAGCGCAACGACCGGGAGCCGCCTTGCGGCAGAAACGCCGGCATTCGCGCCAGTTAATTCGAGCATGCAACAGACCCTCAACCCAAACGGCTTAACCGCCGCGCGCCTTACCACTGTTTCCCCCAGCCATGCAATCGCACGCCATCGGCCCGCCGCCGCCCGGGCGCCAGCGCGGAAATCAGGATGCGGCACAAAATCCGCGTGCGTCGCGCCGGGATCATGCTAGAGCGATATCGCGCATACGGGTACCGGCCAGACGCAAATAACAGGCAATAACAAAGTCTTTGCAAGTAGGATGCGATCCAGTTCGATCCAAAACAGGCTGGTTGCGGGTATTTCAGGCAGTTGCGCCGCAGATCCGACCCCCATGCGGTATTGCCGGTGAGCAATTTTTCAGTGAGCGATGATGGTCTTTGCGATAAACCGGCAAATCGGGGCTATTCCCCACCTCCAGACCTTGCTCAGCGAGCATCCGCGCGCCATCGCCGGCTGGGGCCGCAAGCGCTCGGGCCAGCGCGCCGTCGCCCTGGCGCGCCTGACGCGCCGCCCCTTCGTACTGCTGGAAGACGGATTCCTGCGCTCGGTCGCCCGCACCGAGCCGCCGCGCTCGCTGCTGATCGACCCGGTCGGGGTGTATTACGATGCCGGCAGGCCATCGTCGATGGAACAGGCGATCGCCAATGGCGTAACCGATGAAGCGGCAAGCCGCGCGCGCGCCATCACCGCGGCATGGTGCGCGGCGGGCCTGTCGAAATACAACCACGCCCCGGATTTTGCCGGGGCGCTGCCCGACCGCTATGTGCTGGTCGCCGACCAATGCTTCGGCGACCTGTCGGTAGCGCGCGGGCGGGCCGATGCGGCAAGTTTCAGCGCGATGATGGCTGCGGCCTGGACCGAAAATCCGGATTGCACGGTGCTGGTCAAGGTCCACCCCGATGTCGTCAGCGGTCGGCGCACCGGGTTTATCCCCGGCGCGGCGTTCGCCGCCCCGCGGTTGCGCGTCATCGCTGAGGATTGCCACCCGCTGCGACTGATCGCCGGTGCCCAGGCGGTTTACGCGGTCACCTCGCTGCTGGGTTTTGAGGCGCTGCTGCACGGCAAGCGCGTGCGCTGCTTCGGCATGCCGTTCTATGCCGGCTGGGGCGTGACCGAAGATGCGCTGAAGCCCCCGTCCCGCCGCCAGCCGGCCCGGCTCGAAGCACTGGTTCACGCTGCTTTCGTCGCCATCGCGCGTTATGCCGATCCCGCCGGCGGGCGCGCGTGGGAAGTGGAAACAGCCATCGCCGACGCCGCCCGCGCCCGCGCCGAATTGCTCGCCAGCTTCACCGGGTCCGGTGTCATGGCACGGCCGTGATCCGCTTGCCGACCACCGACATCTACCTGCGCAACGCCTGCATGGCGTCGATCCAGCCCCGGTGGCAGCCGGGACGGGCCGGCGGGGCGCGACCGATCCGCCAGATTGCTCCCAATGCTTTCACGTGCGGCGAGTGGCTGCTGCTGATGCGCCGCGATTCTCCGGCAGTGATGCGCGCCGCACTCGATTGGGGGGGGCGCCTCGCCTATCTCGTCGACGATGACATCGCCGGCGCCGCAGAAAACGCCGACCTGCCGGGCCCCTACCGCCGGCGCCTCGCCGCATTCCAATCCGACTGGCACCGCCATCTGCTGGCACGGGCCGATGTCGTAGTCGTGCCCTCGGAGCCGTTGGCGGCGCGCTTTGCCGCCGATCCGGACATTCGGGCGACAATCCGGCGGATCGAACCCTGCTGGCGCGAGCCATTTGCCGACCAAAGCCATTTCGCCGGGCTGGCACGAGGCAAACCGCTGCGTATCGCCCACCTGGGAAGCGGCAGCCATCGCGGCGGGCTGGAGGCGCTGGGGCCGGCTTTGGCGAAGCTGCTCGCCCGCCATTCCTCGGTCGAACTGACCTATATCGCTGCGCCACCCGGGATTGCGGCGCTGGCCGCACAACCGCGCGCCCGTCGCCAGCCGCCACGTTCCTGGCTCGCCTATCGGCGCTGGCTGCCCCGCCAGCGCTTTCATCTGGCGCTGTACCCGCTGCTGCCGACCGCTTTCGACCGCGCCCGTTCAGCCAACAAGCTGTTCGAACATGCTATCATCGGCGCGGTCGGCGTTTATCCTGAAAACTGGCAGCCAGGCCGGGTTCTGGCGCTTGGTGAACCGGGCTGTTCGCCGCCTGGAGCCCCGGCCGCGCTGCTGGCCCCTGCCCAACCCGCCGACTGGGCCGACGCGCTCGAGGCGGCAATCGCCCGGCGCGCCGAGCTTGGCGCGATCGCCGCCGCCGCAAGCGAAACATTGTCCCTGCGTCATTATCATGCGATCCAGCAGAAGCTGTGGAGCGATATTCTGGGAACAGCAGTTTCATGAAAGCTCCCCCCCGGCGCGATAAAATTTCTCGCGCTGCTGCAATAATCTGGCGATGAGCTTTTACAGGGCATTCCTGCGGGCTTTGTTCTGGCGCCCTGGTTCGGCGCTGGCGGCGTTGTTCTGGCATGTCACCGGGCGCAGGGTGCGCGCCCGCAACCGCCTGCGAATGATCGGCGCCCAGTCGCCGTTCGCTTACCAGTTGTGGATCGAAAACGTCGAATGCACCGCGGATGCAGCGGAGGTCATCGCCGGCTGGACGCAGCGCCCGCTGCTCTCGGTGATCCTGTACCATGATCCCGCAGAACCGCCCGATCATCGCGAGCGGACACTGGCCGCGTTGCGCGCCCAGCATTACCGCGATTGGGAACTGGTGCTGGTGCGCGCATCCGGCTCGCCGCCGCCGCCCGCGCCCGACATGCCGCGACTGACGCTGGCACCCGGATGCGCCGGCGACCATGCAGCGGCGCTCAGCCAGGGTATCATCGCCGCATCCGGCGAGTTCGTGCTGCCCTTGCCGAACGGCGCCATCCTGCCGCCCACCGCGCTTTATCACTATGCGCATGCGCTCCAGGACAGGGCGGCTGCCTCGGGCGTTGCCGTGCTGTATGGCGATCATGACGAGATTTCGGCCCGCAATCAACGTTCCCGGCCGTGGTTCAAGCCGCGCTGGAATCCGGAAATGTTTCTGGCGCAGGACTATATCTCGCCGGCCTGCCTGATCCGGACCGCCGACGCTCGCGCGGCGCTGCCGATCCCGGCCGAACTGGCGCAAGTCGCCAGTTACGCGCTGCTGCTGGCGATCGCCCGTCCCGAACGGCTGAGGGCGCCGTCATCGCTCATGGGCGCTGTTGCCCGGGCGGAACGCATCATCCACATCCCCCATATCGTGGCGCATCTGCCCGAGGGGGCGTCGCCGGACGGTCAAGCGGCACGCGCAGCGGCAGTGGCGCACCATCTGGCTGCGACCGGGGCGGCGGTGCAGGCCGGCCCGTTCGGCAGCGTCCGCGTCGACTGGCCGCTACCCGAACCGCCGCCGCTGGTCAGCATCATCATCCCTACCCGGGACCACGTCCGACTGCTCCGAACCTGCGTGCTGGGCGTGCTCAAGCAGACCAGCTACCAGAATTTCGAGATCATCATCGTCGATAATGGCAGCCGGGCCGGGGAGACCCTGACCTTCCTCAAACGGGTTTCGACCAATCCCAGGGTGCGAGTACTGGACTACGACCAGCCATTCAATTTTTCGGCGATCAACAACTTCGCGGCGCGCGTAGCCCGAGGCAGCTATCTGTGCCTGCTCAACAACGACATCGAGATCATCGACGAAGGCTGGCTGACCGCGCTGATGCGCCAGGCGGTGCGACCAGAGGTCGGCGCCGCCGGTGCCAAGCTATTGTATGAGGACGGCACGATCCAGCACGCCGGAGTGGTGATCGGACTGGACAACGCGGCCGGCCACGCCCACCGCTACCAGCGCAACGACCAACCCGGCTATTTCGCGCGAGCCCATGTCGCGCACAGCGTCAGCGCGGTCACCGCCGCTTGCCTGGTGGTGGCAAAGGCGAAATTCGATGCCGTCGGCGGGCTGGACGAGGCCAATTTCGCGGTTGCCTTCAACGATGTCGATCTCTGCCTCAAGCTCAAATGCGCCGGTTGGCACAACATCTATGTGCCGCAGGCGGTGGCCCTCCACCACGAATCAAAGTCGCGCGGACGTGATTTCCAGCCTGCTAACATCGATCGCTACAGGCGGGAACTAGCTGTATTGCGGGAGAGGTGGGCCACCTCAGGCTACAGCGACCCGCTCCACCACCCGCATCTCGACCGTTGCAGCGAAAGCTATTTAATCCAACTGGACCCGTCAAACCCTCGGCAGCGGTTTTATAACGCGTCGTAAACTGACAACGCTTCGCCAATATCGCCATAAACCGTGCCATTGCCGTTGTGCAGCACCAGTGCCCGCGCGCACATGTCGCGCACCATCGCGGTCGAATGCGAGGCAAATATAAGCGCCCGATCGCCGCGCTTTTCAAACAGCTCGACATGGCATTTGCGCTGAAAATTCTGGTCGCCGACCATCAGGACCTCGTCAATCAGGTAACAATCGAATTCGATTGCCAGGGACAACGCAAAAGCCAGGCGCGCCTTCATCCCTGAGGAATAGGTTTTTACCGGCATCTTCAATTGCTTGCCCAACTCGGTGAAATCCTCGACGTATTCGCGGATATCGCCGTAGTCGGCGCCATAGATGCGGGCGATGAACCGGGCGTTGTCATAGCCGGTAAGGCTGCCCTGAAACCCGCCGCCAAATCCCAGCGGCCAGGAAACCGTCATCTCACGCCGGATGCGCCCCGATGTGGGCATCTCGACGCCCCCGATCAACTTGATCAAGGTAGTCTTGCCGGCACCGTTGCGGCCCAGCAGCGCAACCCGCTCGCCACGTTCGATGTGAAAATTGAGGCCGTTGAGCACATGCTTGCGCCCATGGCCCATGACATAAGACTTGAACAATTCCTGGCACAAAATCACTCGACCACCATGGTCCTTCTGACCCGGCGGCACAGGGTCAGGCCGATCGCAATCAATACCATCGACACGCCTATCGGTACACCAAACCCGTATCGGGCGTCGACATCATAGCCGTACACTCCGAAACGCATCATTTCCATGGCATTGACCGGCGGCGACCACAGCAGGATCTTCTGCACCCCGGGGGCCGCCCAGGTTACCATCGAGAAGGTTCCTGAAAAAGGGATCATGACGTAGACCGTTACGGGCATGAATTTTTCGACTAATTCGGATGTCGCAGAAAGTGGCGCAATAATCAGACAGAGCGACAGGGTGAACAATCCGTATAGCATCCAGCCCAGGATAATGAGACCGATATCGTGAGGTATCGGGAACAGGTTCAGCGCGATCAACACAACCGCTATCGCGAAATAAGCCATCATATGGCCCATGAATTCGACAAGAAAGCGCACGAATACAAAATCGATAATTTTGATCTGCCGATGGTACATCAGGCTGGCATTGGCCGTGAACAGGCCGATCGATCGGCTCGCCGAACTGCGGAACAGGACCAGCGGAATATAGCCGGTGACGACGAAGGAGACGATACTAACGCCGTGCTCCTCCGGTCCTTTCATTCCGCGCCAGATGAGGCTTACCAGCATGGCAAACAACAGCGGCTCGACCATCATCCACAGGAAGCCGATGTTTTCGCGGCCGAACCGCGTTGTCAATTCGCGGATCGCCAAGGCGCCAATCACACGGCGCTGAATGTTCCATCCCACGCGCAGGGAAGCCATCTGTCAATCCTCCGGCGCGTGCTCGAGAATGCCGACCACGAACATCCAGCCGATGAAATAGAGGCACAGCAGGCTGCCAGTAATTGTCAGCAGGTCCGAAAGGCGGTGCGGGAACAGGGCCAGATCGGGAGCATTGGGCTCGGCGACGCGTTCGAGGTAGAATTGCTGCTTCTGAGCCTCGATCCGGGCTTGCTCTAGCGAGGTACCGGCTGCGGCCAGGTTTTGCGTCGCAAAATCCTGTTCAGCAGCGAGTCGTTCGTAATTGCCCAGCTTTGAGGCGATACCATAGCTGGTCCCCACCGCACGGCCGTTTTGCGCGCCGATTGCGCGATCGATCGCGGCAAGGCGGACCGCCAGGGCGGGAATCGTGGGATTTTGCGGGGCCTCGTGCCGCATCAACGAGAGCTGCCCCTGGAGCGCGACCTGCTCCGATACTAGCTTGTTTGACACATCGAGCACACCGCTCGCCTGCTTGCCGGGATCAAGCAATTGCTGATCGTTGCGATAATTCGCTAGGGCAACGCGCGCGTTGCTGACGCGTACTTCGGCATCGCCGACGCGTTTTTCAGCCTCGGCGATCGCGGTATGCTGGGCGCGCAAATTCAGGCGATTGACCAGGTTTTCGCTCAAAGTCAGCAAATTGGCGTTAAGATCGTGCGCATCCTCGGGTGTGAACGCCTTTACCTCGAGGACCGCCACGCCGGTCTCTTTGTCCATCCGCACGGTGACCATGTTACCATAGAACTTGTACAGATCCTCGAAACGATCACTCCGCCAGGGTGCCGGGAAACGGGACAGCCAATCGGCATTGGCTGCGGCGAATTTTCCACGCACATCGATGCGCTTCTGCAGGTCGGACAAGGCTGTCCGCGATTCGATATAAGCGATAACCTCCTCGGCCTGTTCCTGCCCCGAGGACAAGCCGGTAGACTGAAACAGATTGGCAAAAGTGGATAATTGCCCTGGCCGCTGGGCCGAGCTCTTGATGACGAAGCTCGAATTCGAGACATATTGGTCTGAGGCGATCAGCCCGTAGTACAGCGCGCTCACCAGCACCGGCAGAATCACGAAAAGCGCAAACCAGCGATGCCGGGCAATCCAGGATTGGGGGCTGGGTCTGCCGACCCTGCTGGGAGCGGCGCTCAGGATAGCATTTTCAACGTTCATGAAGGGCGTATGTCCGATCAGCCTAGTCTGATTAGGCCGCGCCAATGCCATTAGCCCACCGGCCTGCAAGACGCAACGTCCGAAGGGGGTGGGGGCGGTACGGCTATCCCCGGATCGTTGCGAAATAGCCTGTGGCTAGTGGATTCAGCCGGTGTTTGGATCGGGCTCCAGCAGCGGCAAGCGCAAACTAACCGATCAGGCACAAACTAGACATGATAAAAACGGTGTCGTTCGTGCCTGATCGCTAGTTTCCGATGCGGCACATCGTTGGCGGGATGATCCGACAAACCCCTTGGCTGGCCCCCGAATATCTGCCAATCGATCCAACGTTGCGACCTAGCCTGTCGAAAATCGAGTCAGCGCTTAGCAAGCTTCCAGTCTCTGAAGAAAGCCCTATTGAATGAATTTCGTGCCTGATATGGATAGCTGGGTGCATACCCATTTTGCCGAAGTTCCCGCATTGATTGCAGCAGAAATCGGCGAGTTTACTGGAAAATCAGTTCTCGATGTGGGATGTGGCGAGATGCTTATTTCGTTAGGTCTTTTGGCATCAGGGGCTGATAAAGTCACTGCGCTCGACATAAAACCGTTGGACGACCTTGTCGTTGGCACCGTACAGAGGATTGCAGCTGCTGGGTATTATATCGGAAACCGCCTCGCCCAGCTGAAGCCGGTTCAATATGATGGCGTTAAAATGCCATTTCTAGATGATAGCTTCGATGTGATTGTTTCTTGGGGAGTCGTAGAGCACATTTCCGACGTCCTTGGAGTGTTGCGAGAAATTAGACGAGTTCTAAAGCCTGACGGTATTTGTTTTATTAAGGTTTTTCCGTGGTTTCATTCATATTATGGGAGCCATCTATCGGATTTTACCCCTGAGCCATTTTCACACCTGCGGTATAGCCGCTCAGAAATGCGCAAGATCGTTGAAGCAAACGCCAACAGCAACCCCCAGCTCGATCGCGATTTCGTTCTCGGCCACATGTGGGATGAGTTCACGACGCTCAATGGCTACTCAGCCAACATGTTTTATCGCGCTGTAAAACAGGCGGAGTTCTCCAGCGACGTCTGGAAGCTCATCTCATATCAGCACGACCTCTCCAAAGCACCTCCCGATAATGAGCTATCCGACCTGATGATATCGGGGACAGAGACTATTCTCCGTAAATAACGGCGTCGGTTGGCTGGCGACTAACCAGAATAAATTATGCGGCATTGAGTAGACTTGGCTTGCGTCTTTGTTTTATGACCAGTTGCTACGATCTACAACGGGCACCAGTTCAATTTCCTCGCTCGACTTTGCAGGATAAGGCTTGCGCACTACAATCAGGTCATGCAATGACGAACCCAAGTTTCCGCCCATCCAGTCGCCATACTCTATCTTGAATAAAGAGAGACCTGCATCCCAAACCATCTTTTCTAACAGCGTCTTATCGAAGGCAATAAACGCCAAGGGATCGTTCTTGTGACCGAGAAAAACTTCTCCATTATCTATAAAAGCACTGTCCGTGAATGGAAATATGGCTTGGCCTTGTTCGATTTGTGATCGAGAAAATTCAGTAAGCGCGAAGCACGTGAACAAAAAATATCCGCCATAGGTAAGCATATTACATACCGATTTTAGATTTTTTACGAAATCTTCGCGCGATATATGCGTAAATACAGAAAAAGCATAAGCATTATCAAAATAGTTACGATACTTTTTCTCGACCTTAACCGCTAAGAGATTTTTTGGGTCTTTAATGAAGCGATCATAATGATCGTTTGAAGCTCTCGTTAGGTCGAACGTAACGTGTGCAAAATTAGACGATATATTTTCTTTACAAAAATCAATGACCTGCGGCATTATATCAATACCGACAATCTTTTCAGGAGAAGTCTCATTTTTAATCAAAGATACAATTGTTCTGCCAATACCACAACCAAAATCAAGCACCTTTGATCCATTGTTGATTGGCATCATCCTATTTATTATGAAGGCGGTTGCATCGCCGACAGCTTCAGGGTCTGAACCCCCTACCCAATCATTCATCTCCGTCGCGCGCATTTTACTAAAAATATCCGATATCGTATCCATGATTACCCTTGCTTCTGCCATTTTCATAAAAATTGAAATTTCACCGGGAAGTATTCAAAAAATTGAATCGATTTTTTCGCAGTCATTATGCGACATGCCTCGCCCGTTAATTATTATAACCGCCAGCGACACCCTGCAGATAACGTCCTTCCAGGCGACCGTGCAAGAGCCAGTGGTCAAGCCCGGACGCCCACTTTCCCTCTCGCACTGCTTGGGCAACATCTGGGTTCGCTGTCAAATAACCCTCTTCCGTAAAGTCGTTGATCAGTTCGATAATCATTTCAGGGACAGCAGACCCGCGGTGAACACCAATGGGAGGCGCCGCCGAGCCCACAAAATGGGTTGCCGAACGCAGCCCCCTCTCTGCGGCCACATAGAGGTTGGACAGTTCATCCATCCGCCCCCGTTGAATATCGGCTGTCCGACACGCCTTTTGCAAGAGACTATAAAAGCGGGCCAACCAAGGGTTATCGAACTCGGCATCGTCAGATTCGACGTGGTGACGCAGGCTGTTATCGACAAATAAATCTACGTTTTCTGGCTCGATCCGAGCGTCCAACGGAATGCCCAACTTGCTTGAGATACGCGACACCCCGCCACGCCAGTCAGCGAGAAATGCGGCATAGTCAACAAAAGTCCGCTTGAAGCCTCGTGACGACTGCTCCGCAAGCAATTGATATTTTATCCACAAAGCGTCAGACACGGCACTGGGAACACTATCGCGCAGCGCTAGTGACTGACGAACCTCATGCGGGTGACGGACAGGTATGACCACCCTCACGTTCCAGCCGCCCCGCTCGGCAGCCGCAAACCAAAAGGGTGCAAGACCCGCAATGCGTGGCTCTTTGACGATTAAGGGAATGTCTGCCTCATTATCAGCGAGAAACCGGCCGATCCGCTCTTCAAACTGTGCGCTGACGGCGGTCGGCACGCTCGTGTCATATTGAAGACGCAGGGTTGGATCGAACCATGTCAGCCCATGGGCGGCAAGAAACCCGTCGTTGATTTCCAGCGCTTGCAGTGGTTCGAAATGGCCCTTTGGATTGCTGATGCTGCCGTCCAGCAGTGAATGCGGCAGCGCGCCGCCGCAAAGTGACAGCACGCGCGCAATCATCGAGGTACCCGAACGCCCCATCCCCAGGATAAAAATGATATCACGCATGAAGGTTTCCTGCAGACTGCTCTCTACGGAGCAACTTCATTCCGCACTAGGGGGAAGGCGTCCGTTGCATCCCAAGGGCTGGACAGATTTTCCAATGTGTCATGATTTTACGCCCTAGAGCAACTGGATTACCTCGTCGTTTTGTTGTCCCGCTTGACGACCCTGACTACATTGTCCAGAGAATGCAAATGATAAACAAGATACTGGAGGTTACGATCCGGCACATGGCGCGCGGGGATCGCTATTGCACAATTTTTTGCTAAGGGCGGTGGGGCCACGCGACTCCCCCCTTGTTGGCTGCTACTCGAACGCCCGCGGCGGCGTGGTGTCGATAGCTGGCTCGGTCGGGCTCGCGCATCATAATCTGGTTCGAATGGCGCAGGCGTTGGCAGCGAAACCATCGTAGGCGCGCGCGGCATAGTCACTGGCGCCTTTCCCGCCAACAGCATATCCGTCGGCACGCCTGCTCGCCAGATAAAGCATGGGACGCGCTGGGCATTCGAAGATCTTCCTTAACCGCAAACTCACTCTAAGAGATGGTCAGTCCAATGTCATCAACGTCGCTGCTGGTGGTGGTGCCACTTTATAAGCAGCCAGAATTGCTTCCCGCGCTGTTCCAGTCATTGATTAATGTTGCTGACGAAATTGTTAAGCTTAACGCGTCCGTGTTGCTGATCAATGACTCGCCCGATGACAGCGCGCTTGGTGATGCTCTCCTGGAGCAGATGCCGGCACTTCAGGCTGCGGTCCCGGTTAGACTGCATGTAAATGCCGAAAACCTGGGTTTCGTACGGTCGTGCAATTACGCCATGGCTCAAGCGTTGCAAACGGGGGCAGACATCCTTCTGCTCAATTCCGACGCATTGGTGACTTCAGGCGCATTGACGGAAATGGCGGAGGTCGCACTCCTGGATCCAATGATATCAGTTGTAAGCCCACGGTCCAATAACGCCACGATTTGCAATTCACCATACCCTGACATTTATCGATCGCTCGATCTGAGCGCAGCCCACAAAGCCCATCTGTCAATCCAGCGCTATCTGCCCCGCTTTACCTACGTGCCAACGGCGGTCGGCTTTTGCCTTTATATCCGGCACGGCATGCTGGCAGAGTTTGGCGATTTTGACCTCATCTATGGCGGCGGCTATAACGAAGAAAATGATTTTATCTTTCGCTGCAACCGGTCTGGCTATCGCGCCGTGCTGGCAAACCATGCCTTTGTATTCCATATAGGCAGCGTATCATTTGCTTCATCTACTTCGTCATCTGCCTCGCGTGAGGCAGAAAACGCCGTCATCCTCCATAAACGCTACCCTGAATATCCGCTTGCAATCAAGCGATACTTTAATGGAATAGAATTCAAAGCACAGACGCTGCTTGCCGGCTTGGTGCTGGGCCAAAATAGAAGATTAAAACTTCTATTTGATTGCCGTAACATTGGCCCTTACCACAATGGCACCTTTGAACATGCCAAAAATTTAATAAAATCATTCGTCCATCGTTATAGTGATCGCTTTGACTGTTATATAGCCTGCAATCACGATGCTTTGGTATTTCATGAATTTGACAAAATTACCTGGTTGAAATTTTGCTGGAATAAAGAGCATGAAATCAAACCTTTTGCCGTTGTTTTTAGATGTGCTCAACCTTTCGACCATGACACTTTAGTCAATATAGGCAGTCTTGCGCCGGTTACAGGTTATCTTATGCTCGACACGATCGCGATGGACTGCTTGCATCTCGATGATCGTGACTTTCATTCGCTTTGGTTTGATTTTATCGATACGACTTCACTGATCGTCTATAACAGTGGTTTCACAGCCGATCAGTTCGCTCGAAGGTTCAGCGTCCCCAACGATGTGGTTCAGATTGTGTCGCGTTGCTCGACGGACGTGCGCGACTATGTCGCGGTGGGCGCTTCGCGTAGTCCGGTCGCTACCGGTTCCGCCGCTGGCGACGGCTATATCCTTCTCGTCGGAAATCATTTTCCGCACAAGAATGTCGAGACGACGGTCAGCTTGCTTCGCGGGATTAGGGCGCGCCCGCGGGTGATCGTGCTGGGGGCTGATATCCCAGACGCGGACGGGATCGTGGGCTATCGCTCGGGTGAGCTGGACCAGGCATTCGTCGACGAGCTATACGAACATGCATCTTTGCTGCTGTTCCCGAGCCATTACGAGGGTTTTGGTCTACCCGTTGTTCATGCCCTGGCCCGCCGCGTGCCAGTGATTGCTCGAGATGTGCCCTTGTTCCGTGAAATCCGAAATGCCACACCGCATGGCAAAAATATTCACCTTTGCAAAACCACTGCGGAAATGGTTGCGACGGCGATTAGCCATGTCGATTGGATCGAGGAGACCTTGGCCACGCCTGCCCAAGGCTGGGACGAGGCGGCTGACGCCTTGGCCGAGGGGGTCGAAAACGCGTTGGCGGGCGTAAGTTTTGATCAACTTTGTCGCCGTCTGCGCCGGTTGGAGAATCGCCGCCTCCTCTCGAACGAGGACGCCGAAAATCGCGTCCAGTGGCTGCGAGAAGTGTCGATCCTACTGTCTCGCTTGCCAGGATGGTGGTGGATAATGCCGTTAAAGTGGCAATTGACGCAAAAACACCGGCGCCTGCGATCGCGTAATCTTTTCGACGCCGATGCATATTTGGCGCGATACCCGGATGTGGCCAAATCGGGCATCGACCCTTTGGACCATTACATAGTGCATGGAATTGGCGAAGGGCGTATCCTCGTCTGATTTTGAGATAATCACCTACATCAGCAGCGAATCCGTCGCTTATAACGCCGCTGAGACATCACCTACGGTGGCCTTTATCAGCGCCTTCACCCCCGCAGCGGTGGGGTGGATATGGTCCGCCAGTCGCAGATCAGGCCGATCGATCACTGCGCTCAGGAAAAACGGCACCAGCGCGTCGTGATATTGCCGGGCCAGCGCGGGGTAGATCGGATCGAACGCAGCCTGATAGGTCTTGCCCAGGTTTGGCGCCGCCAGCATGCCCATCAGCAGCGCGGGAATATGCCGCTGTTGCAGCTGCGCCAGCATAGCCGCCAGATTGGCGCGGGTTTGCGCGGGGGGCAGGCCGCGCAGCATGTCGTTGCCGCCCAGGCAGATCAGCACCAGATCGGGCGGTTGCGGCTGGCTGGCCAGGGTGAAATTCAGCCGGGCCAGGCCGTCAGCCGTCGTGTCGCCGGACACGCCGGCGTTGCTGACGCGCACGTTGATCCCGCGCGCGCGCAACGCCGCTTCCAGTTGCTGCGGATAGGCCTGTTCGGGGCGCAGGCCATAGCCGGCGAACAGGCTGTCACCCAACGCCAGCACATGCCGCTGAGGTCCGTTCACAGCCACGTCCGGCGCCGCCGGAATTGCCGGGGAGTCCGCCGGTTTGCCGGTCGCAGGCGCCGTGGGTCGGGAATGGCCGCCGCACCCCGTCAACAGGCCAAGCGCAGCCAATGCCGGCAGCCATGCAACTATCCGCGACCTCATGCACTGTGTCTCCTGCGCTTGCCCAGGCGATGGGGCTAAATCCTTGCCTGACCTGCTGCAATTATGCCATTCCCGCCCGGTGACAAGTCCCATGCCCTCAACTGCCATCACCCCTGCTATCCATTCTCCCCCCTTCATCCTTGCCGCCCGCGACCTGACCCTCGCGCTGGGTCAGGGCCACGGCGCGGTCGCCATTCTCAAGGGCATCGACCTGGCGGTACCGCAGGGCCAGACGGTTGCGCTGCTCGGGCCCTCCGGCTCGGGCAAAAGTTCGCTGATGGCGGTGCTGACCGGACTGGAGCGGGCATCGTCCGGCACGCTGTCGGTCGCCGGCGCCGATTTCATCGGGCTTGACGAGGATGCGCTGGCCCGTGCCCGGCGCGGCAGGATCGGCATCGTGTTGCAGGCGTTCCACTTGCTGCCGACGATGACTGCGCTGGAAAACGTGATGACTGCGCTCGAACTTGCGGGCATCGCCGATGCCCAGGCGATTGCTGAGACGGAACTCGCCGCTGTCGGGCTTGGCCACCGGCTCACCCATTACCCGGCGCAACTGTCGGGCGGGGAGCAACAGCGCGTGGCCATTGCCCGCGCGCTGGCGGCTCGGCCGCCGCTGCTGTTCGCCGACGAGCCCACCGGCAATCTGGATGCCGCTACCGGCCAGGCGATCGTCGACCTGCTGTTCACCCGCCGCGCCGAAACCGCGGCAACGCTGGTGATCATCACCCACGATCCGGCACTGGCCGAACGCTGCGAGCGGGTGATAACCTTGCAGGATGGGCGGATACTTTCCGATATCTTGCCCGCCGCGTGACTGGTTCGAACAATCTTTCCTGGAGCGCCGCCTGGCGCATTGCCCGGCGCGAGCTGTCGGCCCGGTTTCGCGGGCTGCGGCTGCTGATCGTCTGTCTGTTCCTGGGGGTCGGCGCGCTAGCGGCCATCGGCACCCTGACCGGCGCGATCCAGCAGGGGCTGGCCTCGCGTGGACGGGCCATTCTGGGCGGCGATGTCGAACTCGGGGTCTGGCAGCGCGGGTTGAGCGCCGGGGAAGACGCGGCGCTGCGCAGCTACGGCGCTGTTTCAACGGGAACGCGGATGCAGGCGATGGTGGCCGCCGGCGATGCCACCGCCCCGGTCGAGCTCAAGGCGGTGGATGCGAACTGGCCGCTGGTCGGCCGGCTGCGGCTGGCCGATGGCCGCATGGTCGGCGCCCCGTCCACGAACGAGGCGTGGCTGGGGGAGGGCGCCGCCGAACGGCTGGGCGTCAGATCGGGCGACACCGTCACATTGGCGGGGCTGCCGCTGCGCGTCGGCGGGATCATCGCCGATGAGCCGGACCGGCTGGGCGAAGGCTTCGCGCTGGGCCCGGCGGTGATCGTCGCGGCGGATTTGCCTGGCCGCGCCGGGCTGACCGCGCCGGGCGCGATGTATCGCAGCAAGGTCCGCGTTGCCTGCGCGCGATCCTGCGACGCCGCTGCGGTCGCGGCCGCCTTGCAGCGCCGGTTTCCCACCGCCGGGCTCGAAATTCGCACCCGTGACAAGGCCGCCCCCGGCGCCGAGACCTTCATCGCCCGCATGGGTGACTTTTTGGTGATGGTCGGCCTTGCCGCATTGCTGATCGCGGGCATCGGCATCGGCGGCGGTACCGCATCCTATCTGGAGGCGCGGCGCAGCGGCATTGCCACGCTCAAGGTGCTGGGCGCAACCGGCAGCGACATCGCGCGGATTTACCTGTTGCAGATCGGCATCGCCGCGCTGGTCGGCGCGGGCGCCGGGCTGGTCGCGGGGATCGCCGCCATGCCGCTGCTCGCCCGGTTCATCGGCACGCTGCTGCCGATCGACGGCGGGCTGGTGCTGAACCCGGCTGCGCTGGCCCGCGCGGCGGCTTACGGCTTGCTGGTGGCGCTGGTGTTTGCCGCGATGCCGCTGGCCGCCGCACGCGCATTCCCGGCCATGGCGCTGTTTCGCGCGCGCATCGAGGGCGCGCGCCTGACATCATCGAAGATTCCGCCGCTTGCCGCGCTGCTGCCGGTGGCGCTGGGCATCGGCGCGATCCTGGCGCTGGCGCTGCTGGGCAGCCCTTCGCCGGTCCTGGCCGCGACTTTCCTCGGCGGCGCGGCCGGACTGGTGGCATTTCTGGGCATGCTGGGCTGGCTGATCCGGATTGCCGCCGCCCGCCTGCCGCGTCCGCGTGGGCCCTTGTTGCGCATGGCTTTGGCCAATCTGCACCGCCCCGGCGCGCAAACCGGCCGGCTGGTCACCGCGCTGGGCTTCGGCCTGTCCGCCTTCGTCCTGCTGGCGGTGGTCGAATCCAGCCTGTCCGCCAATATCGCCGCCCGCGTGCCGCAGCGCGCGCCCGATTATTTCGTGCTCGATCTCGCGCGCGAGCAACTTGCCGGATTTACCGCACTCGTCGACACCACCGCCCCCGGTGCGCGCATCCGCAGCGTTCCGGCACTGCGCGGCGCGATCCTGGCCTATGGTCCGGCCGCGCATATGACCCGCGTGGCCGATCTGGCGGCCATTCCCGACAATGCCTGGGCGCTGAAGGGCGAGCGCGGGCTGACCTATGCGGACGACATTCCCGAAGGCAATGCCATCACCGCCGGCCGATGGTGGGCGCGCGGCTATGCCGGACCGCCGCTGGTCTCCGTCGACGAGAAGTTTGCCAATGCCGTCGGCCTCCACCTCGGCGACCGGATCACCATCGGCCTGCTGGGGGTGGAGCGCAGCGCCACTATCGCCAGTTTTCGCCGCATCGACTGGGACAGTTTCGGTTTCAACTATGTGCTGGTGTTCTCGCCCAACAGCCTGGCCGATGCACCCCATAAATTGGCCGCGACGATCAATTTGGCCGCCTCCTCCCGGTCTGGCGCGCGAAAGGGCGCGCTGTTGCGCGGCCTGACCCGCGTTTTTCCATCGATCTCGGTGATCGAGGTGGGCGGCCTGCTGCGCGCAGCCAGTGCCTTGCTCGACCAGATGAGCACCGCCATTTTGGCTGCCGCATCGGTCGCGGTGCTGGCCGGCATCGCCGTGCTGCTGGGCGCGATCGCCGCCGCGCGCGCCACCCGGCTCTACGACAATGTCATCCTGCGTGTGCTGGGCGCCAGCCGCGCGCAATTGCTGGGGCTGCAATTGGCCGAATTCGGGGCGCTGGCAATGGTGCTGGCGGGGGTGGCGCTGGTACTGGGCACCGGGCTGGGCTGGCTGGTGATGGTGCAGCTGTTTGCGTTCGAATTCCTGCCCGACTGGCCCCGCGTGCTGGCGGTGCTGGGCGGCGGTCTGTTGCTGGTGCTGGTGTTCGCGCTTGGGGGCTCGCTGCCGTTGCTGCGGGCGCGGCCGGCCGAAGCGCTGCGGGAATTATGACATAACGTATCGCAGCCGAACTCACTTGCACACGTGTCATCGTAGTTTACAACACTGCTTTAGCGAATATATTTACGTAACAAAAGCAATTACTTATATGCATGGCACGCGAATTGCATCTTGTTGCGCATGCAAACCTCATAGGGGCAAGAGGGTTTTATGTTCAAAAAATATATTTGTGCGGCAACATTGCTTGGTACTGTTGCTTCCACACCTGTCGGCGCGACAGTACTCGACACATTCACTTTTACAACCAGTGAGTATGGCGGGATTGATGAGACGTTTAGCCTGCCAGCAACCGGAACGCCGGATCAATCAACTTCAAATTTCTCCTTTATGTATATTGGTAAAGACGTATTAAACGGCACGACAGAGAGCGATGTCTTCTTCTATTTTCTTAATCAGAAGACTAGCTTCGGTGGCTACGATCTTGGCGGGGTGTTACCTTTTGGCGGCAAACAGGTTTATACGGGCGCCGAATATGCTCCTACCTTCGTGCCGGGCACGTATAATCTAGTCGATGTGTTTACCGGTGCATCGGGCACGCTGATTATCAGCAGCGTGCCCGAATCAAAAAGCTGGGCCATGCTATTGGCTGGCTTCGGCGTGATAGGTTATAGGCTGCGTCGTCGCCATCAAGGAACGTTCCCGGCAGCCGCTTGATCTTGTCGGTATGTCTCGTGAGCTACCGAAACACGTCCACATACCCGCGCGCCTTGGGATCGGGGCCGAAGCGATTGCTGCCTGCGGTGCCGTCGAGGCAATAGAAGATAAACAGCGTGAACCAGCCCAGCACCGGCACGAACCCCAGCAGCAGCCACCAGCCCGAGCGATCGATATCATGCAGGCGACGCACCGACACGGCCAGGCCGGGAATGAAACTTGCCAGCCAGAACAGATTGCCGACCGTCGTGCCGGTGCCATTGGCGATGATGCCGTAGCTGAAGCCGCTGCTCATCGTTATGGCGCGCGGGGTGCCGAAGATCGCCTCGATGACCATCATCACCAGCAGATATAACAGCACGAACAGCCAATATTCCCGCCGCCGCGAGCGGCCGGTGAATTCGGCGTAGCGCCGATATGGCAAAAGCATCCATTCCATCCGCGCCTCGCTGAACTGTCCGTGCCCCGTCTATCAGAACTTGTAGAGCGCTGAAACTCCGTAGGTCCGTGGCTCGTTGGGATAACCGGACACCGATCCCGCCTGTGCCGGCGAATCGAAGATCACGGTGATGTAGCGGTCATCGGTCAAATTGCGGCCCCACACGCTCACTTCCAGCCCGCCATGCAAATGGTACGTCAGCGATCCGTCGAACTCGCTGACGGTTCGCGTGAACGGTCGCGCCGCGTCGAGCCCGGTCTGATAGCTGATCACCGCTCCGGTCAGCGGGTTGGTGGTGATTTCGCCGGGCAGGCCGTCCTCGATCTGCGTCCTCGATTCATAATGCCAGTCGCCGCGCAGGATGAGGTGGTCGCCATTGGCGAACGGATGATCCCAGGTCGCCGCCGCGGTGAACGAAAGCGGCGGGATCCCGGCCGGCGTCGCGCCGGACGCGTCGCCGAACGAGGAATTGCGGAACTCGTCATATTTGGGATGCAGATAGGTCAGCGACTGGGTCAGGGTCAGTTCGGCCGCCGGATGGATCATGCCTTCGAATTCGAAGCCATCGACCGATTCCTTCTGCGCATTCAACAATTCAAAGCCCAGGCCGTTGAACAGGTTCGACTGGAACCCCTTGATATACTGTCTGAAAGCCGCGAAATTGAGCGTAGCGATGCCCCAATTGGCCTTCATTCCCACCTCATACAACAGCGAATGTTCCGGCCCGGCAAAGCGCGTGCCATAGGTCTGGTTGACTTGTCCCAGCCCGGACGCCTGAATCGCAGGAGCATCACTCAGCGCCGGGCGACTATCGCGCGACAGGTTGATGGAACTCGCCTTGAACCCGGTGGAGACGTTCACGTACAGCTTGATGCGGTCGGCGGCGTCGTAGGCCGCCCGTGCGGTCCACGAAATATCGCCGTCTTCGGTGTGGCCCGGCTCGACGGCGTTGGGCAGGTTCAGAAATGGCGGGAAAATCTGCAGCGCCCTCAACGCCAACAGTGGCGCTGTGCCGGCCTGGGCACCGGCTGCTACCTGCTGATAGATCGCGGCGTTGCCCGGGCTGGACGCGGCAAAGCCGGCAATCTGCGCCGGCGAGGCATAGCCGCCCGGTACGTGCAGCAATCCACCGAGGGTCTGGGATATTCCGAAACTGGTCGCCAGCGCCCGGACCGCATTCAGGTCGATGCCGGAAAACACGTCGCTGGACTGAACATCGCTGGAGAAATTCTTGCCGTCATGGGTGTAATTGATGCCCGCGGTCAGCGTCAGCCGCTTGAACGGTTTGAAATCGACCTGGCCGAAGATCGAGAAGGCATTGTCGTGCAGCGCATAGGCTTCGGTCAGCCCCTGCCCCGCGCCGAAAAACCGCCCGGAATACAGGGCCGGATTACCTTGCAAGGCGCCGAACTCGGTCTCCAGCGACGCCACGTTGAACGCGCCGCCGCTCGCGCCCTGGATCAGCAGATTGGCGTAAGGCCGAAAATCCTTGCCATACAGGGTCTGGCCGGTCTGGTTGATCTGCTCGTTGATATAATAAGCGCCGGCCAGGAAATTGAACGGGCCCGAAATATTGGTGGCGGCGCGAAGCTCCTGGGTAAAGGTGCGGACCCGGACATCGGCGGAAAACCGGCTCAGCAGGTCGGCGCTGGTGAAATCCGCATCGGCATCGGTGATGTTGCGATTCTTGCGCCAGGCGGTGATCGAGGTCAGCGTCAGCGGCCCGAGCGAATATTCGACCTGGCCCGACGCCCCGTAATCGCGAATGTCATTGGTCGGGTCGAAATTCTGATAAATGACGTTGGAGAACGGCGCGCCCGGCGCATTGACCTGCCCGCCCACCGCACCAAGCGCAGCCGTCGCGCCTGAGGTCTTCAGATTGACCACCGCACAGCACAGTTCGGTAACACGGCCGTAATCGGCGATCAGCCGCACTTTGAGCTGGGTATCGGGCTCGTACAACAGCTGGCCGCGCACGAACCAGCGATTGCGGCTGTTGATGGCGGCGCCGGTGGTTGCGTCATGTTCATAGCCGTCGCGGCGATCATAGGCGCCAGCGATACTGACCGCGATATCCCTGGACAATGGCCCGGTGATCATGCCCTTGGCGACCACCGCATTGTAGTTCCCATAGGATAGCCCGGCATTGCCGGCGAGGTGGAATTTGGGCTCATCGGTCAGGATATTGATGACCCCGGCAGAGGCGTTCTTGCCGAACAGCGTCGATTGTGGGCCGCGCAACACCTCGACCTGGGCAATATTGGGGAAATCCTCGATCTGTGCCGCCGAACGCGAGCGATAGACGCCGTCGATGAACACGCCGACCGACGGCTCCACCCCAACATTGTTATCGCCATTGCCGAAGCCGCGAATATAAAACGCGGTCTGGGCGGAGCTCTGGTGATCGACCACGCGCAGCGACGGCACCAGCGTGGCCAGGCCCTCGATATCGCGAATATGCGCCAGTTCGATGGTCGCGGCGGTGGTTACGGTAATGGCGATCGGCACGTTCTGCAGGGTCTGCTCGCGCTTGGTGGCGGTTACCACGATTTCATTGCCGGTGGCATTGGCCACGGCAGCGGACTCGTCCTTGGCCGGGGCTGCTTCCTCCTCGGCTGCTGTCGGAGCCGCCTGCGCCAGTGCGGATACCGGCAGGGTCAGCCCCAGCGCCACGGCCAGCGCCGCGCCCCACCGCGCCGGGCCGATCAGCCCGGTACCCGCGGCGCCGGCCGTTCCGAAGCTGATTACCCGCATGCCGTTGGACCCTTGTTTATCAGGAATCAGCCTCGCAGCCACCGTCCCTCTCCCGTCATGACTTGCGTCCGTATGAGCAAAGCCCGGATTGCTCAATCCCTCCCGTCGGCGGTGCGCGCGGTTTTGCAGCTACGGTCAATCCCGCTCGCAGACCATCGAACAACACATCACCCCGATCCGTCATCCTGACGAAGGTCAGGATCCATTCAGCGCAGGCGTTGGTTGCAAGGTCACCCGGCGTTGCGCCAATGGATGCTGACTTTTGTCAGCATGACGAGTCAAATGCGATTCCTCCTATTACCCGCCGCCAAGCTTGCCGAACCGGCCTACTTCAGCTAGGGGCGCGGCGATGCTGCGGCGCAATAACTGCCCGCCGTAAAGTTTTATCCACACTGCCGCCTGATCAAAAGCAATGATCTGCCCGATCGCTGCCCTGTTCCCAGTTGAAAGCTATTTTCATGTCCGCCCCGCTGCCGCTTCGCAATATCGCCATCATCGCCCACGTCGATCATGGCAAGACCACGCTGGTCGACCAGCTGTTCCGCCAGTCCGGCACCTTCCGCGACAACCAGCGCATCGAAGAGCGGGCGATGGATTCCAACGATCTGGAAAAGGAACGCGGGATCACCATTCTGGCCAAATGCACCTCGGTCGAATGGCCGGGCGCGGACGGCAAGGTCACCCACATCAACATCGTCGACACCCCCGGCCATGCCGATTTCGGCGGCGAGGTTGAGCGTATCCTGTCGATGGTCGATGGTGTGATCCTGCTGGTGGACAGCTCCGAAGGGGCGATGCCGCAGACCAAGTTCGTTACCGGCAAGGCGCTGGCGCTGGGCCTGCGCCCGATCGTGGTGGTGAACAAGATCGACCGTGCCGACGGCCGCGCGCAGGAAGTGCTGGACGAGGTGTTCGACTTGTTCGTCAGCCTGGAAGCTGATGACCACCAGCTCGATTTCCCCGTGCTCTACGCTTCGGGCCGCAACGGCTATGCCAGCGAAGACATGCACGCCCGCGAGGGCGACCTGACCCCGCTATTCCAGAAGATTGTCGATCATGTGCCCGCCCCGGCCGCCGACGTCGATGGCCCGTTCAAATTCCTGGTGACCCTGCTCGATCGCGACAATTTCCTGGGCCGCATCCTCACCGGCAAGGTGCAAAGCGGCACGGTCAAGGTCAACGCCCCGATCCACGCGCTCGATCGCGACGGCAAGATCGTCGAGACCGGCCGCGCCTCGAAGATCATGGCGTTCCGCGGACTGGAACGCGTGCCCGTCGAACAGGCGAGCGCGGGCGACATCATCTCGATCGCCGGGCTGACCGACGCGACCGTTGCCAACACCATCTGCGATACCACCGTGTCCGAGCCGCTGCATGCCCAGCCGATCGACCCGCCCACGCTGTCGATGCGTTTCGCGGTGAACGACAGCCCGTTCGCCGGCCGCGAAGGTACCAAGGTCACCAGCCGCATGATTCGCGACCGACTGGAGCGCGAAGCCGAATCGAACGTCGCCATCAAGGTAACCGAATCGGCCGACAAGGACAGTTTCGAAGTGGCCGGGCGCGGCGAATTGCAATTGGGCGTGCTGATCGAGACGATGCGCCGCGAAGGCTTCGAACTCGGCATCAGCCGCCCGCGGGTGCTGTACGGCACCGATGACGACGGCAAGCGCACCGAGCCGTACGAAACGGTGATGATCGACGTGGACGAGGAATATGCCGGCACCGTCGTCGAGAAGATGGCGATCCGCAAGGGCGAGATGACCGACATGCGCCCCAGCGGCGGCGGCAAGACCCGCGTGACCTTCAGCGCGCCGTCGCGCGGGTTGATCGGCTATCACGGCGAATTCCTGTCCGACACGCGCGGCACCGGCATCATGAACCGGCTCTTCGAAAAATACGGCCCGCACAAGGGCACCATCGAAGGCCGCCCGGTCGGCGTGCTGATTTCCAACGGCACCGGCGAAGCGGTGAGCTATGCGCTCAACAACATCGAAGAGCGCGGCGTGCTGTTCGTCAGCCCCCAGGAAAAGGTCTATGAGGGCATGATCATCGGCGAAAACGCCAAGCCCGACGATCTCGAAGTCAATCCGATGAAATCGAAGCAGCTGACCAACTTCCGCTCGACCGGCAAGGACGAGGCGATTCGCCTCACCCCGCCACGGGTGATGACGCTGGAACAGGCGATCGCCTATATCGACGACGACGAGATGGTCGAAGTGACGCCCAAGTCAATCCGCTTGCGCAAGGCCTGGCTTGACCCGAACGATCGCAAGAAGCTGGGGCGCAAGAAACAGGCCGCGTAAAGCCCTTTCGATCCTCCCCCTCTGGGAGGGCTATCGCATTTGCCTCGTCATGCTGACGAAAGTCAGCATCCATTCGGCGCAAGCACGGTAGTGATTGCGTTCCTGGCCGGCTGAAGCGACCGATGCCAGGGCTTCCGGGCCGTTTCGGCGCGCAACCGTCAGCGGATCGCCTGGCTATGGACGCTTGTGCCGAATAGATCCTGACTTTCGTCAGGATGACGGACCCGATGTGTTTCAGATGCGATAGCCCTCCCTCCGTTTCGCTTCGCGAGCCACCTCCCCCAAAGGGGTTTTTGTTCATCAAAACTTGTATCAATCTGAACGATAGCTGCCAGTTCGTTTCCCATCCCATTCAGGCTGACCCGTCCAAAAGAGTTTCAACGCGGCAACATCCAGATCGGCACAGGGCCGATCTCCTGCCCCGCGAAGGAGTTCATCATGACGAAGCTGTTGAAGAAATCCGTTCTGGCCGCCGCGCTTGCCGCGACGGCGCTTGCCGGTTCCGCTCCGGCCATGGCCGATGGCTATCGTGGCGGTTATCATCACGGTGGTGGCGATGGTGCGGGCACGGCCGTGGCCGCCGGCATCTTCGGGCTGGCGATCGGCGCGATCATCGCCTCCAGCGCGCATCACGACGACCGCTATGACAGGCGCGCTTATGACAATGGCGGATATTACGGCGATCCCTATGTCGAGCAGGGCTGGGCATGGCATGACGGCTATTACTGGGATCGCGACGGCAACCGCTATGGCCGGGATGGCCGCGACTACGGTCACGAAGACCGGGGTTACGATCATCGCGACCGGGGCGATCGTGGCTACCACGGCGGAGGCTACGACGGCGGCCAGCGCCGGTACGAAGGTGGCCGCGGCTACTGATCGCAACCGAGCGTGATGACAAAAAGCGGGTACCGGTTCTTGTTCTTAACTCACGCGAAAACAAAGATTCGAGAGCACGAGGCGATTCTATCCTGTCGCCTCGTGCTCTAGAGTCTTTCCGACTGACGTCGAGTCGGTGCCGGCCCGCTCCCCCGCCCGGCCGCCCATATTATACAATGACTTGGGTGGCCGGGCGGGGAGCGGGCCGGCACCGTCTTAACCGGAAAGACTCTAGGCGCGCATGGCGGGTCGTTCGCGATCCCGCCATGCGCGCTTTTTATGGACACGGGCGGGGCGGGCTGCGACAATACCGGCCTATGAACTACCTTCCCGTGATTCCGGTCCGACCCGCCGTGCAGCTGCCCGCCTCCGGCTGGGAGGCGGCATGGCGCGGCATCCGGTTTCGTTGCCCGCGCTGCGGCGACGCGCATCTGTTCGCGCGCTTCCTGAAACCGATGCCGATCTGCCCTGCCTGCGCCCAGGATTGGACCCATCAGCGGGCGGACGATTTTCCCGCCTATATTTCGATGCTGGTCACCGGCCACCTGCTGGCCCCGCTGATCATCGGGCTGGAACTCAGCTTTGCCCCGCCCGTCAATGTGCTGGCGGTCATCGTCGTGCCCATGGCCATGGTCATGATGCTGGGATTGCTGCAACCGGCCAAAGGCGCGGTCATCGCGTTGCAGTGGTGGTCGGGCATGCACGGCTTCGTGCGCGAACGGCGAAGCGACCAGCCGATGCGACGTAACATTATCGGCTAGCCGATCGTTCAGCATAGCGCAAGCCGGCATTCGGCAAAAGGTCATCAGCAAAGGAGATGACCATGCTTCAAATTGTCAGAAAATCCATTCTCGCCGCTTCCCTGGCGGCTCTTACCATCGGCGGCGCCGTGGCCGGCGCCTCCCCCGCCCTGGCGCGTGGCGGCTTTGGCGGTGGCGGCTACCATGGCGGCGGGTTCCATGGCGGCGGCGGCTACCACGGCGGTGGCGGCTATCGCGGTGGTGGTGGCTATCGCGGCGGCGGTGGATACTACCGCGGCGGATATGGCGGCTACGGGTGGGGTGCCGGTCTGGCCGGCGTGGCCATCGGCGCGGCGATCGCATCGGACTACCCGTATTACAACGAAGCGCCCTATCCCTATTATGGCGGCTATTATTATGACGCGCCCCCTGTCTATCCTTACCCGGTTTATGGTTACTATCCGGGCGGCTGGCATCACCCGTACCGCGGGTATTATCATGGCTGGCGTCGCTGATGCTGCCTGGGGTCTTCCGGGTTTAGGAAAGACTTGGAGCCGATGAACCAGGCGGCGGGCGGGACGGCACATTGCCTGTCCTGCCCGTCCCTGCGATTTGCCGCACTCGCCAAGCAGTTGCCATCCCGCTATGGGCAGGCAAATGTATCTGGCTGATTTTCCGAGCACTACCGCGCAGTTGCGCATCGCGCTGTTCAGCGGCAATTACAATTATACCCGCGATGGCGCCAACCAGGCGCTGAACCGTCTGGTCGGCTATCTGCTGAGCCAAGGCGCCGCTGTGCGCGTGTATTCGCCGATCGTCGAAAACCCCGCCTTTCAGCACACCGGCGATTTGGTCGACGTGCCCTCGATCCCGTTGCCGGTGCGCTCCGACTTTCGCCTGCCGATGCGCCTCGGCCTGCGCGCCCGGCGCGACCTGGCAGCATTCGCGCCCAATGTCGTGCATGTGTCGTCGCCCGATCCGGCAGCGCATCGCGCGGTCAGCTGGGCACGGGCCCGGCGCATTCCGGTGCTGTCGTCGGTGCACACCCGGTTCGACACGTATCCCCGCTATTACAATGCAGCGTGGATCGAACCGGTGGTGACCGCATTCCTGCGCCGCTTCTATCGCCGTTGCAGCGCCCTGGTCGCGCCAACCGAATCCTTCGCCCAATTGCTGCGCGACCAGCGCATGAATTACGATATCTCGTTGTGGTCGCGCGGCGTGGACCGCGCGATCTTCCGCCCCGATCGCCGCGATCCCGCCTGGCGAGCAGGGATGGGCATCGCCGATGACGAGGTCGTAGTCGGCTTTACCGGCCGCCTGGTGATGGAAAAGGGCCTCGACGTCTTCGCCGACACCATCGACGAGCTCACCTCGCGCGGCATCGCTCATCGCGTGCTGATCGTCGGCGAAGGCCCCGCGCGCGACTGGTTCGAGGCCCGCCTGCCGGACGCGATCTTCACCGGCTTTCAAAGCGGCGACGATCTGGGCCGCGCGGTCGCCAGCATGGATATCCTGTTCAACCCCTCCGTCACCGAAACCTTCGGCAATGTCACGCTCGAAGCCATGGCCTCGCGCCTGCCGGTGGTGGCCGCCGAAGCCACCGGCAGCGAAAGCCTGGTCGACAACAACCGATCCGGCCGGCTGGTCCGCCCCGGCGCGATCCACGCCTTTGCCGAAGCGCTGCGCCTGTACATCGCCGATCCCGAACTGCGTGCCGGCCATGGCGCCGCCGGCGAACTGCGCGCACAGGATTTCTCATGGGACCGGATCAACCAGTCGGTCGCCGATACCTATCTGCGCTTGATCCGCCATAGCCGACGGTCGCGCAGGGGGTCGTAACCTGCTTTCTCCTTCAGGGGAGAGATACGAAGGCTTGGCGGCTTGCTGCCTGGCTGTAGTTTGGAGGTGCGTGCTTTCCCCTCTCCCAACCCTCTCCCCTGAAGGGGAAGAGGGCTATAGGAAGGCTTTTGAAAGATTATAATCTTCGAGGAAATCTCTGGAATATCTTCATGTCTGACCTATTTGCCGACCAGTTGTCCAAGCATACCCCCGCAACTTCCGGCGCTGATGCGCCGTTGGCCGACCGCTTGCGCCCAACCGCGCTGGACGAGATCATCGGGCAATCGCAACTGACCGGCCCTGAAGGCGCGATCGGGCGGATGGTGGCGGCAGGGCGGCTGTCCTCGATGATCCTGTGGGGGCCGCCCGGCACCGGCAAGACCAGCATGGCCCGGCTGCTGGCCGATGCCGTGGGCATGCGTTTCGTGGCCATCAGTGCGGTATTTTCCGGCGTGGCCGATCTGAAAAAGGCCTTTGCCGAGGCGGAACTGGCGGCAAAGGCGGGGCAACGGACGCTGTTGTTCGTCGATGAAATCCATCGCTTCAACCGGGCCCAGCAGGACGGTTTCCTGCCCTTCGTCGAGCGCGGCACGGTGACCCTGGTCGGGGCGACCACCGAAAACCCCAGCTTTGCGCTGAACGCCGCGCTGCTCAGCCGCGCGCAGGTGTTGATCCTGCACCGGCTGGATGCAGCGGCGCTGGGAACCTTGCTGGCGCGTGCCGAAACGCTGGAAGGGCCGCTGCCGGTGACCCCCGACGCCCGCGCGGCGCTGGTGGCGTCCGCCGATGGCGACGGCCGCTTCCTGCTCAACCAGGCCGAGACGCTGTATGCGGCAAAGCTGCCCGAACCGCTTGATCCGGCGGCGCTGGGCCGGTTTCTGCAACGCCGCGTCGCGGTCTATGACAAGGATCGCGATGGGCACTACAATCTCATTTCGGCGTTGCACAAGGCGCTGCGCGGCTCGGAGCCCCAGGCGGCGCTGTATTACATGGCGCGCATGCTAACTGCCGGGGAAGAGCCGCTGTACGTGCTGCGCCGGCTGGTGCGCTTTGCCAGCGAGGATGTCGGCCTGGCTGACCCGCAGGCGCTGGTGCAATGCCTGGCGGCGCGCGATGCCTATCTGTTCCTGGGCAGTCCCGAGGGCGAGCTGGCGATCGTCCAGGCGTGCCTTTATCTGGCCACCGCCGCCAAATCGAATGCGGCCTATGTGGCGGAAAAATCGGCGTGGAAGGCCGCGCGCGAAACCGGCTCGCTCAGCCCGCCCGCGCATATCCTCAACGCGCCGACCAGGCTGATGAAGGATATCGGCTATGGCAAAGGCTACGCCTATGATCACGATACCGAGGAAGGCTTTTCGGGCGCCGACTACTGGCCGGAGGAGATGGCGCCGCAGACCTTCTACACCCCCACCGATCGCGGCTTTGAAAAGCGCATCGCCGAGCGCATGGCGTGGTGGGATGAGTTGCGCGCCCGGCCCGGCAGGTAAATTCCGCCGACCATGATCGACCGTTTCCGCCATTTCGCCGCCATCGATTGGTCCGGCGCCGCCGGGGAGCGCCACCGGGGCATCGCGGTCGCCCTGTGCGCTCATGGCGTCGGGGCGCCGGAACTGGTGCGCCCCGGCCACCGCTGGTCGCGCGCCGAGGTCTTGCACTGGCTACGGCACGACCTGCCCACAGACACGCTGGTCGGCATGGATTTGGGCCAATCGCTGCCGTTCGCCGATTGCGGGGCGTTTTTTCCGGGCTGGCGCGAGAGCCCCGCCGATGCCCGCGCGTTATGGGCGCTGGTCGAAAGCATCTGCCAAAACGAGCCCCATTTGTCGGTATCGGGTTTCGTTGACCACTGCGATGCCGCGCTCCATTTCCGCCGCCACGGCGGCCGCGAGGGCAGCGCCTTCGGCCTGCCGGGCATGCGCGGCGGACGGGGCCGGTTTCGGGTCACGGAACGCGCGCAGGAACGGCTGGGCTGCCGCCCCACCAGCAATTTCAATCTGGTCGGCGCGGCGCAGGTCGGCAAATCGAGCCTCTCGGGCATGCGGTTGCTGCATCGGCTGGAGGGCCATTTGCCGGTGTGGCCGATCGATCGCCTGCCCGCGCAAGGCAGCGTCGTCACCGAAATATACACCACCATCGCGGCCATGGCGGCCGGCCGCAAACCGGGCCGGTCGAAAATGCGCAGCATCGCAGACCTGAACGACGCCTTGTCCGCCTTCGCCACCGCTCCCTTTTCCGGCTCCGGCCCGATCGACGATCACACGAGCGACGCCCTGCTCACCGCGGCATGGCTGCGCAGCACCGCGCACCGCCGCGACCTGTGGCACCCGGAAACCCTCACCCCGGCGATTGCCGCCACCGAGGGCTGGACGTTCGGGGCCCCTTGAGGCTATGGGCGCATCACACCGCCGGCTTAGCTCAGTTGGTAGAGCACCTGATTTGTAATCAGGGGGTCAGGGGTTCGAACCCTCTAGCCGGCACCACTTTGTTTGCGCGCGATTTCGACGGGCGCGTGACGGGGTCGCATAGAGCGTGATGACAAAAAGTGGGTACCGGTTTTTGTTCTTAAATCACGCGAAAACAAAGATTCTAGAGCATGAGGCGATGCTACCTTATCGCATCATGCTCCAGACGGGCATCAACGGGAGAGATTGACATGACCGGCCCCGCCCTGGATTTCGCGCTTGGCGAAAGTGCGGACATGATCCGCGAGACGACGGAACGCTTCGCCCGCGAAAAGATCGCGCCGCTGGCGGTCCGGATCGATGCGGAGGACTGGTTCCCGCGCGATGAATTGTGGCGTGCGATGGGCGATCTCGGCCTGCATGGGATCACGGCGGACGAGGCCTTCGGCGGCTTGGGCCTGGGCTATCTCGAACATGTCATCGCCTGCGAGGAAATCAGCCGGACGTCGGGCTCGATCGGCCTGAGCTACGGCGCTCATTCCAACCTGTGCATCAACCAGATCTCGCGCTGGGGCAATGCCGCGCAGAAGGCCAGATATCTGCCGAAGCTCATCTCGGGAGAACATGTCGGCAGTCTGGCCATGTCGGAAGCGGGTGCCGGGTCCGACGTCGTCTCGATGAAACTGCGCGCCGACCGGGTGGACGGCGGCTGGCGGCTGAACGGGACGAAGTTCTGGATTACCAATGCGACCTGTGCCGACACACTCGTGGTCTATGCCCGCAGCGACGCCGGCGCGGGATCGCGCGGCATCACGACTTTCCTGATCGAAAAAGACATGCCGGGCTTCGCCATTGGGCAGAAGATCGACAAAATGGGCATGCGCGGCTCGCCCACGGCAGAGTTGGTGTTCGCTGACTGCCTGGTCCCGGATGAAAACGTGATGGGGCCGGTCGGCGGCGGCGTCGGTATCGTGATGTCCGGCCTGGATTACGAACGTGTGGTGCTGTCGGGCATCCAGCTGGGCATCATGCAGGCCTGCCTCGACGTGGTGCTGCCGTTCGTGCGCGAGCGCAAGCAATTCGGCGCGGCGATCGGCACCTTTCAGCTGATGCAGGCCAAGATCGCCGACATGTATGTCGCGCTCAATTCGGCGCGGGCCTATGTCTATACCGTTGCCCGGGCTTGCGACGCGGGCAAAACGACGCGCTTCGACGCGGCGGGCGCGATCCTGCTGGCATCCGAAAACGCGGTGAAGGTCGCGCTCGAAGCGGTGCAGGCGCTGGGCGGCGCCGGTTACACCAGGGATTGGCCGGTCGAGCGCTATCTGCGCGATGCCAAATTGCTCGACATCGGTGCCGGAACCAATGAAATTCGCCGGATGCTGATCGGGCGCGAATTGTTTGGCGCGGCATGAGCGCGCCGGTGCTGACCACCACGCTGATTGCGGAATCGCCCGAAGCACAGGCGCGCAGCGTACATAACCGGGCGCTGGCGGATGAGCTGCGCGCGCGGGTGGCGCAGGCCGGGCTGGGCGGTGAGGCAAAGTCGCGCGATCGTCACATGGCGCGGGGCAAGCTGCTGCCACGTGACCGGGTCGAGCGGCTGCTCGATCCGGGCTCGCCGTTTCTGGAACTGGGGCAACTGGCCGCCAATGGCCTGTATGGCGAGGACATTGCCGGCGCCGGGCTGATCACCGGGATCGGCCGCGTCTCGGGGCGGCAGGTGATGATCGTCTGCAACGACGCCACCGTCAAAGGCGGCACCTATTACCCGATGACCGTCAAAAAACACCTGCGGGCGCAGGAAATTGCCGAGGCCAATTGCCTGCCGTGTATCTATCTGGTCGATTCTGGCGGGGCGAACCTGCCGCATCAGGCCGAAGTGTTTCCCGACCGCGATCATTTCGGGCGCATCTTCTTCAACCAGGCCAATATGAGCGCCAGGGGCATCGCCCAGATCGCCTGCGTCCTGGGCAGCTGCACCGCCGGCGGCGCCTATGTGCCGGCGATGTCCGACGAAACCGTGATCGTGAAGAACCAGGGCACGATCTTCCTGGCCGGGCCGCCGCTGGTGCAGGCCGCCACGGGCGAAGTTATCAGCGCCGAGGATCTGGGCGGCGGCGAGCTGCACACGCGGCGGTCCGGCGTGGCGGATCATCTGGCCGACAACGACGAACATGCGCTGAGCATCGTGCGCGATATCGTCAGCCATCTGGGTCCGGTGCATCCGCACGGGCTACCGTTGCAGGCGCCGCGCGCGCCGAAATATCCGGCGGAGGATCTCTACAGCGTGATCCCGGACGATGTCCGCGCGCCATATGATGTCCATGAAGTCATCGCCCGGCTGGTCGATGCATCCGAGTTCCACGAGTTCAAGGCGTTGTACGGCAGCACGCTGGTCTGCGGTTTCGCCCATATCTGGGGGACGCCGGTGGCGATCCTGGCCAACAACGGCGTGCTGTTCAGCGAAAGCGCACAAAAGGGCGCGCATTTCATCGAACTGGCCTGCCAGCGCAAGATCCCGCTGCTGTTCCTGCAGAACATCAGCGGCTTCATGGTCGGCGGCAAATACGAGGCCGAGGGCATCGCCAAGCACGGGGCCAAGCTGGTGACGGCAGTGGCGACGGCCACGGTGCCCAAGCTGACGGTGCTGATCGGCGGCAGTTTCGGCGCCGGCAATTACGGCATGTGCGGGCGCGCCTACGCCCCGCGCTTCCTGTTTACTTGGCCCAACGCGCGCATTTCGGTGATGGGCGGCGAACAAGCCGCGTCGGTGCTGGCGACAGTGCATCGCGACGCCGCGAAATGGACGCCCGAGGAATTGGAAGCGTTCAAGGCCCCCGTCCGCCAGAAATACGAAGACGAAGGCAACCCCTATTACGCCACCGCGCGGCTGTGGGACGACGGCGTGATCGACCCCGCGCAGACGCGCGACGTGCTGGGGCTGGCACTGGCCGCGACGCTGGAGGCACCGATCCCGGATCGGCCGGCGTTCGGCGTGTTCCGGATGTGATGATGGGCGCGACCTCATTCCTCTCCGAAACGGGGAGGGGGACCATGCGCAGCATGGTGGAGGGGCACGCGGTGAGTGGTCCCCCTCCCCGTTTCGGGCAGGAATAGGAAAGAGTTATGATCCATTCACTGCTCATCGCCAATCGCGGCGAAATCGCCTGCCGGATCATCCGCACTGCCCGCCGGCTCGGCATCCGCACGGTTGCGGTCTACTCGGACGCCGATGCGCAGGCGCTCCACGTCCGGCTGGCGGACGAAGCGGTGCACATCGGGCCGTCCGCCGCGCGCGAGAGCTATCTCGTCGGCGAACGCATCATTGCAGCTGCCCGGGCCAGTGGCGCCGCGGCGATCCATCCGGGCTATGGGTTCCTCTCGGAAAATGCCGAATTCGCGCAGTCGGTGCTCGACGCGGGGCTGGTCTGGGTCGGCCCGCGCCCCGCCTCGATCACCGCGATGGGGCTCAAGGACGCGGCGAAAAAGCTGATGGCGGCGGCGGGCGTGCCGGTCACGCCGGGCTACATGGGCGAGAACCAGGAGCCCGAGTTCCTGGCCGAAGAGGCCGCAAAGATCGGCTATCCGGTGCTGATCAAGGCGGTAGCCGGTGGCGGCGGCAAAGGCATGCGGCTGGTCGAGGCCCCCGCAGAGTTCATCGACGCGCTCACCTCGTGCCAGCGCGAGGCTTCGGCCAGTTTCGGCAACGCCCACGTCCTGATCGAGAAATACATCGAGCGCCCGCGCCATATCGAGGTGCAGGTGTTCGGCGATACCCATGGCAATATCGTCCACCTGTTCGAGCGCGATTGCTCGCTGCAACGCCGCCACCAGAAGGTGATCGAGGAAGCCCCCGCCCCCGGCATGGATGCCGATACGCGCGCGGCGCTGTGCGCGGCGGCGGTGCAGGCAGCCAGGGCGGTCGACTATGTCGGCGCCGGCACGATCGAATTCATCGCCGACGCCTCCGAAGGCCTGCGCGCCGACCGCATCTGGTTCATGGAAATGAACACGCGGCTCCAGGTCGAGCACCCGGTCACCGAGGAAATCACCGGCGTCGATCTGGTCGAATGGCAATTGCGGGTGGCCAGCGGCGAACCGCTGCCCAAAGCGCAAGGCGCGCTGACGATCGACGGCTGGGCCATGGAGGCGCGGCTCTACGCGGAAGACCCGGCCAGGGGCTTCCTGCCCAGCATCGGCAGACTGGAACTGCTGCAATTCGGGAATGGCGAAGGCGGCCGCATCGACACCGGGGTCTGTCAGGGCGGCGAGGTCTCGCCGTTCTATGACCCGATGATCGCCAAGGTCATCGCCCGTGGCGCCAGTCGCGATCAGGCGCGCGAGCGGCTGGCGGGAATGCTGGCGGGCAGCGCGGTCTGGCCGGTCAGGACCAATGCGTCGTTCCTGGTCAAGGCGCTGGCCCATCCCGCCTTCGTTGCGGGTGACGTCGATACCGGGCTGATCGGGCGCGATGGCGAGGCCATGGCCGAGCCGCCCGTCCCGTCGGGGGCGGTGTTGAGCAAAGCCGCCGAGCGGCTGTCATGGCATGTCGATCAGCCGGGCTTCCGACTGAACACCGCGCCGGTACGCACCGCCAATTTCCTGCTAGATGGCGACAATGTCACAATCGAGCTGACCGGGAAAGGCCGCCCCGACCCTGACGCGGCGGTGGTGGTCACCGAATCGGGGCAGGCGTGGCAGTTGACACGCTGGCGCCACCACTCCGCGCCCGCAGGCACGATTGGCGACGGCGCGATCCTCTCGCCGATGCCGGGCCGGATCATCGCCGTTGCCGTCGAACCGGGCCAGGCGGTCACGCGCGGACAGAAGCTGCTGACGCTGGAGGCGATGAAAATGGAGCACACGCTGGTGGCGCCCTTCGACGGCATCGTCGCCGAACTGACGGCAACACCCGGCGCCCAGGTCCAGGTCGAAGCGCTGCTGGCGCGTATCGCCGCCTACCCCGGCCCGGCGCCGGTTCCGGGCGCGTGATCTCAGCTTCCCAGCGAGGCCACCCCGCCGGTCGAGCCAAAGCCGCCGGCACCGCGCGCGGTTTCGTCCAGGTCGCCGACTTCCAGCCAGCTGGCCTGGGTCACCGGGGCCAGCACCAGTTGGGCGATGCGGTCGCCGCGGAGGATCGCGAACGGGGCGGTGCCGTGATTGATCAGGATGATTTTCAGCTCGCCGCGATAGTCGGAATCGATCGTGCCGGGGGTGTTGGGCACGGTGATGCCATGCTTCAGCGCCAGGCCGGAGCGCGGGCGGACCTGGATTTCGAACCCGGCGGGGATCGCCACCGCAAGGCCCGTGGCCACTGCATGGCGCGCGGCCGGGGCGATGGTGACATCCTCTGCCGAAACCACGTCCATCCCGGCGGCCCCCGCGCTGGCGTAGACAGGCAGGTCCAGCCCCTTGCCGTGAGGCAGGCGCTTGATCGCCACCGGGACGCTATCGGGGCCCAAATCATGTCTGTGTGAGTGCATCCGCCATCCTTTTGACCAGCGCAGCGGCGACCGCCGCCTTGGGCATTTCCGCCAGGCTTTCGACCCCGGCCACCGTGACGATATGCACCGCATTGACATCGCCGCCCATCACCGCGCCCGTAACATCGTTGGCGATGATCCAGTCCGCCCCCTTGCGCGCCAGCTTGGCTTGGGCATGGGCGATCACCGTCTCGGTTTCGGCGGCGAAACCCACCACCAGCGCGGGCCGCTGCGCCGACCGGCACAGCCCTGCCAGGATATCCGGATTTTCAACCAGCAGGAGTGGCGGCACCATCCCGGAGCCGTCCTTCTTGATCTTGTGCCCGGCCCGCTCCGCCACGCGCCAGTCCGCCACCGCCGCGACCAGCACCGCGATATCGGCGGGCAGGGCAGCATCGACCGCAGCCGCCATCTCCCGCGCGCTTTCCACATCCACTCGCATTACCCCGGGCGGGGTCGACAGATCGACCGGCCCGGCCACCAGCGTTACCCGCGCACCAGCCGCCGCCGCCGCTGCGGCGATGGCAAAGCCCTGCTTGCCGGAAGACCGGTTGGCAATGTAGCGCACCGGATCGATCGCCTCATGCGTCGGTCCGGCGGTGATCAGCACATGCCGCCCCGCCAGCGCGCCCGGCACCGGGTTTATCGCCGCATCGATCGCCGCCATGATGGCCGGTGGCTCGGGCAATCGCCCCGGACCATATTCCCCGCAGGCCATCGCGCCTTCGTCCGGGTCCAGCACCGTCACCCCGCTCGCCCGCAAGGTCGCGACATTGCGCCGGGTCGCGGCATGTTGCCACATCCGCACATTCATGGCGGGCACCGCCAGCACCGGCTTGTCGGTCGCCAGCAGCAGGGTCGTGGCCAGATCATCGGCAATCCCCGCCGCCATCTTCGCGCACAGGTCCGCCGTCGCGGGACACACCACCACCAGATCGGCGGCCCGCGACAGCTGGATATGTCCCATCTCCACCTCGTTCTTCAGATCCCACAAGGTGGTATGCACCGGGTTCTCCGACAGCGCCGCCAGGGTCATCGCGGTAACGAACTTCGCGCCGCCCTCGGTCAGCACGCAAGTCACCTCGCCCCCGGCCTTGCGGATCAGGCGCACCAGTTCGCAGGATTTATACGCGGCAATGCCACCACCCACGATCAGCAGGATTTTCGGTTGAGCCATGGTCGCGCTTCTGGCGCGTGCAGGGGCGCGGCGCAAGCCGATCCGCATTATCCCGTCGCGGCGATCGCCAAAGTCAGCCCGCCCAACCCGCATGCCAATATGCCACGCAGCCGCAGCCAGCCCGGCGGCATGCTCATGCGGCGAGCCAAGAGGATGTCCACCAGCGGGCTGGCCAGCAACACCAGCCCCAGCGCGACCAGCGAAGGACCGGGCCAGCGCCAGCCGATGCACCATGGCAGCAACGCCGCCCAACCCGCCAGGCTGGGCATGACGGCCAGTCCGTAAATCCATGGCTCACGCAATCCGGCGAGCAGCGCCGCCATCCACCAGAGCCCGCCCAGGAAAGACAGGATGATCGCGGCGTAACAACACCCGGCCGCCAGCGCAAACCAGTGACTTTCGCCATCGCCGCAAGCCAGAACCAGGCAAACCGCCTGAGGCAGCAGCCCCGCCAGACCAAAGTAGATGAGCGGACGGGGCAATTGCGGCAGCATCGTTCCGCTATATCGTTTCAGGAAGCCGTTGTCGCCATGCGCCAGAGCGTCATGGGCCAAGTCTGCACCATACCCGTCTGTCTCGAGCCTGTCGAAGGGCTGCACTTCTTGTTCGAGGCTGGGCGAGCCCACGAACAGCACAGCCCTTCGACAAGCTCGGGACAGACGGGGCTTGATCGGCGATTTGAATTAGCGCGATACGCCCTAAAGATCAGGCCACGCCGTCCGGAACCGGTGCTAAAGTGTTGGCGATGCTTCTGCCTCGCCATGTTCGTCCGACAGCCCATGTCGAGCCCACCGACCGGCTGATTGTCTGGCACGATGGCAACTGCCCGTTGTGCACGCGCGAAATCAGGTTGATGCGCCGGCTCGACCGCAGGGACCGCATCCACTTAATCGATGCCGCCGATGCCGGTACCGCATGTCCGCTGGACCGCGATGTCCTGCTGTCTCGTTTCCATGCGCTGGAGGACGGGGTCATGCTATCGGGCGCCGCCGCCTTTGCCGCGATGTGGCGGGCCATTCCGGTGTTGCGGCCGCTGGGGATGATCGCCCGCGTGCCAATTATCACGCGCATCCTCGAGGCGGCCTATCGGGCGTTCCTGGGGTGGCGCACGCGTTTGCAGCGGTATTTCGAATGACCGGTGACCGGCCCCGCAACGTTCCCGTCTCGCGGCTGTCGCGCGCCGCCCTGTTCGGGCAATTGGCAGGGTCGGTGGCCGGTGGCATGATCGCGGAAGGTGCAAGGCGCCTGGCCCGTGGCGAGCGCCCGCGAGTGTCGGACCTGCTGCTGACCCCCGCCAGTGCCCGGCGGGTTACCGATCAGCTGTCCCGGCTGCGCGGGGCCGCCATGAAACTGGGGCAGATGATTTCGCTCGATTCAGGCGATATGCTGCCCGTCGAATTGACCGCGATCCTTGCCCGCTTGCGCGATTCCGCCCATTTCATGCCGCCCGCGCAACTGAACCGCGTGCTGTCGGGGCATTGGGGAATGGACTGGCGCCGGCGTTTTACCCGGTTCGAGGCAACTCCCATTGCCGCCGCTTCGATCGGGCAAGTGCATCGTGCCACCCTGCCCGATGGCCGCCTGATCGCGGTAAAGGTGCAATATCCGGGAATTGCGGACAGTATCGATGCCGATGTCGACAATGTCGCAACCCTGCTGCGCCTCTCGGGATTGCTGCCCGCGGGGCTCGATGTGGCGCCGCTGCTGGCCGACGCCAAGCGCCAGTTGCATGAAGAGGCCGATTACATCCGCGAGGCGGAGCAGATGCGGCGCTATCGGGCGATGCTGGCAGATGAAACCGCCTTCGTCGTGCCCAGCCCTCTGGGCGAACTGTCGGGCATGCGCGTGCTGGCGATGGACTTCGTCAGCGGGCAACCGATCGAAACATTGACCGCCGCCTCGCAAGCGGTGCGCAACATGGCGATGCAGGCGCTGCTGGGGCTGGTGCTGCGGGAACTGTTCGAATTCGGCTTCATGCAGACCGATCCCAATTTCGCCAATTACCGGTGGCAGGCGGACACCGGCCGCATCGTCCTGCTCGATTTCGGCGCGACGCGAGTGGTGCCGCAAGGCACCGCGGAGGCCTATCGCCGCCTTATGCGCGCCGGCCTGGCCGAGGATCGCGCTGCGTTGCGCGCCGCGCTGGTCGAAGTCGGGTTCGTGTCGACCGCAGCACTCGATCGCCATGCCGATGCGTTCAATGGCATGATCGACGTGATCGTGGGACATCTGGGGCGTCCCGGCCTGTTCGACTTTGCCGACCGTTCGTTTGTCGAACGGCTGCGCGGCCTGATCCGGCCGATCGTCGAGGATCGCACGGCCTGGCATGTGCCCCCCGCCGATACCCTGTTCGTGCAGCGCAAGGTAAGCGGAACGGCGCTATTGGCGGTCAAAATGCAGGCGCGGCTACCGCTGCGCGACATGGTTGCGGCAGTCCCGGTGCAGCCGGCGCAGGGCCAGCTTCATCCCTGATCGCCGGCGGCATGGCGCATCGCGACATTGCAGCGTTCATAACCGGCGCCATAATCGCGCATAATCGCCGCGTCATGGACGAAGCCGAGCTTTTCATAGAGATGGATGGCGGCGGCGCATCGTGAATTGGTCAACAGATACAACGGATCGGCACCCAGTTCGCCAGCGCGCGCGATTGCCGCCCGCAGCAGGAATTCGCCGGCCTTCAGCCCGCGGGTGTTTTCCAGGACACCCATCTTGGTCAGTTCGAATGCGGTGTCCCCGGTTTTCTTGAGGGCGCAGGTGCCGACGATGCCACGGCCAGGGGCTTCGACGAACAGGATGTCGCCGCCGGGCGCGATGATCCGGTCGCGCGGGTGGCAGAGTACCTCGCGGTCGACTTCCTCCATCTTAAACATCGCTTCGATCCATTGAGCGTTGATATCATGGAAGTGTCGCGCGAGGTCATCGGACCACGGCCTGATGCGCAACACGCGGGCGATCATGCCGATACTCTTCATCGCTGCCCCGCTTGAACCAATGACGGGCCGCAAAACATTGGCCCGGAAGCATTGTTGCAAAAATGTTTCACTTTGGCCAATTCTTATCCCCAAATGGGGAAGGCGTAATCGCCTGTTTACAGCGCTCCAACTGCGCTTAACATTGCTCCTCATGGGTGGGTGCTTGTAAGGCCGATTTAGCTATTTTTCCAAGGCTACGGGGGCTTTCATGCGACGTTCGATTAACCTTTCCGCAACGCGTGTCGCGTTTCTGGTGACTGCCATGAGCATGGCAGGCGTTCTCGATCCAGGCAGCGGCTTTGCGCAAACGGTCCTCGGCACACCGCCGGCAACCACAGCCGATCAGCCCAAGGCAGACGACATCATCATTCTGGGCACGCGGCGTACCGACCGGACGCTGACTAACTCGGCGTCGCCGGTCGATGTAATTAGCGCGGCAGAACTTCAGACGCAGCCGACCGCGAACCTCCTAGATTCGATCAAGAACATCGTGCCGTCCTTCTTCGTGGGACAGAACACTATTTCCGACGCTTCCAGCTTTGTGCGCTCACCCTCGCTGCGCGGGCTGCCCGGTGACGAAGTGCTGGTGATGCTCGATGGCAAGCGTTACAACCGTTCGGCCCTGGTGCAGGTCTATTCCGGCGGCGACACTGGCCTGTCCTATGGCTCACAAGGCTCGGATATTTCGGCCATTCCCGAAATCGCGATCAAGAATCTGCAAATCCTGCGCGATGGTGCGGCGTCGCAATACGGCTCGGACGCCATTGCCGGGGTACTCAACTTCGGCTTGCGGGACAACAGGACCGGATTGGAGGTCATTGGCAAATATGGCCAGTATTATGATCATGGCGACGGCAAAAGCAAGCAGATCTCCGCCAATCTCGGTGTCGCGCTAGGCCAACACGGCTTCGTGAACCTCAGCGGCGAATATGACGATGACGGGCAGACCAGCCGCGGCGCCACCCGCCCGATCGCGCTGATATTTGCAGCGCAAAATCCATCGCTGGCTTCGCAAATTCCGAACTATCCAGGACCAGCCCAGATTTGGGGCAGCTCGCCGACGCATGGCTACAAGCTGTTGCTCAATTCAGCCTATGACGTGACCGACAACAGCAAGCTTTACCTCTTCGTTAATGTCGCGCACAGCCATACCAATGAGAGCTTCAACTACCGGTCGCCGATCAGCGGCAGTGCGGTAGATTCTGCCGG
>CAXTOS010000010.1:0-41599 GCA_964245935.1 uncultured Novosphingobium sp. | reverse complement strand
TTTTTGCGCTCTTGGGAATCCCAAAACGAGTCATCGCTTGAGGCCGCTGGTATGACTTCTCGCCCCGCTTCGGCGGGCTTTTTATTGGGGTTTACATGACCGACTGGAACCACTCCACCCCACTGGCCGCAGCGGGGGCCTTTGCGCAAGCGATGATCCCGCTGCGCATCGAAGGCGCCGATCCGACCAACCCGGCTCTCGACACTTTCGAGCAGGTAGCGGTGGCCGCGGTGATCGCGGCGGCCGTATATGGTAGTTCCGCAGGACAGCCGGTCTCGATCGACCTGTTCGTCAACCTGGCCGCGCATAGACTGCCTGGCGCGGTAACCGCATTCATCAGCGGCGGCTTCTCGGCCGCCGGCATCGGCGGCAGCACCTATGTGGCCGACAGCCTGGCGACCGCAGCACTGGCGGCAAGTTGCCCGCTGTTCTGCGCGGCGGACGGCGCCGGCCGCTATTTCCGGCTGGCGGCACGGGACCGCGCCGTCGCCGTGTCGCAGGGCGGGGCGCTGGGGGGAGCAAACAACGATCAACCCGCCGTCCAGGCCGCGATCGATTACGCCGCCGCCATTGGTGCGCGCACGCTGCTGTTCGATTTCGATACCGTAAGCCTGTGGTGCCCGGTCCGCACCAGCGCAACGTCGAACGCGTTCAGCCTGGACGGGGAGTCGATACGGGTGTCGGCGCCGATCAAATTTCTCGGGTTAGGCAGCGGCACCCATATCCAGATGTCGAGTACCACCGGTACGTCGCTGGAAACGGGCTGGCAGAACATCGGCGGCAACGTCTGGCGCGGATCGGGGATCAAGTTGATGGGTGGCCCGTCGGCAACATCGCCCGGCACTTACGGCCTGACCTGCTTTGCCATGGAAAACATCTGGCTGGACGGGGGCTGCACCTACACCGGAGTACGCACCGCCGTGACGCCGGCATCGCCGGACGGCCCGGACCTGACCAACAAGGGCATTCGCCTGCAAAATACCCAGTGCGACAAGATCGTCCTGATCAACTGCATCATCAGCGGTTTCAAAGGTGAAGCCTGCTATCTGGCCGGGGCCACGCAGACGCTGCAGATACTCAAGAACACCCAGATTTTTGGCAGCAATCAATCGGCATTCAATCCTTCCACCGGTGTTGTCCAGGCTGACAATTGCGATTTTGGCGGATCGTTCATTTCCGTTGAATGCCTGGGCGGGATTGGTGGCCGCTTTACCAACTGCCGGTTTCATGACTCGGTGCAGACCGGGGTGACCGGCGGCCCGGCCAATGGATTGCTGTCCAATTACGCCTTTCCGACCCGCCTTGTCACGCAGGCGCCGCCATGGATCGACATGGTGTCGTGCGACTTCCACAATGCCGGCCAATTGATCGTCGGCAATTATTTGCGCATCATGCGCAGTCGCGCGACGGACTGTACCCTTGCCCTGAATACCGCGCTGACGAACGGCTCGCTGACCAGCACCTATATCGATCTGGAATATACCATCGACCAGTCGACGCAGAGCCCGATCTGCGCATTGGCTGGCCCGGTCACGCTGACTACGGCAATACCAGGTGCCCCGAACTCCAGTTACATCCCGCCGCCCAGCGACGTCCATATCCGATTAAGCGTCCACCGCACCGCCAATGCCATTGCCAACGGCCGCTATGCCGTGGCCTATTCGGTCAGCGGATACGTCGACCAGAACTCCTGTTCGTTGCATGTCGGGGAGGGCGACGGGGTGGCTTACATGCTCGCCCCGGTCAGCAATCTGGCGCTGCCGCTGGTGACCATGGCGGGCCCCACCAGCAGCCATCTGATCGGTTCCGGCCGGCCGCTGGGCATGTTTCCAGCGGCAATTTCCGCCGGGCCATACGCATTGGCCGTCAGCAATCCGCGCATGTCGCTGTTGTACACGGGTACGGCAGCAGCGATCGCCATCACCATGGCCGCGCCCTTTGCCGCACCCTACGGCTATGCCTTCGGCCAGAAGGTGCGGATTTACTGGGACACCGCCAGCACCGCCGGCACCACCTACACCCTGGCCCATAATGGCGCCGGGCTGCGGCTGAATGCCGATTGCACGCTGGCGCTGTTCGGCGACTGGATCGAGGTGGAGTTCAACGCCGCCACGGGCCTGTGGCATGAATCCGGGCGGTCGATCCATGCGGCCTGATGGCGAGCTGGCGATACCGCCGGACAGCATCATCCTGAAGGTCGGCGAGGTGAAAGGCGGGCTCAAAGCCATGAACGAGCGCATGGGCCGGATGGAGCGTTCGCTCGACAAGGGGCTGGCCGAGATCAAGAGCGAAGTCCGCAGCGTCAGCGCGGCGATCGCCGCAACCACCGCGCCGCTGGATGACCGGATCACCGCGCTGGAGCTGAAAAACAGCGAACGCAAGGGGGAGCGCGGGGCCTGGCTGGGCCTGTCGAGCCTGCTGGGCGGGGCCGTGGTGGCGATCGGGCAATGGCTGGTCAACCATATCGCCAGATAGCGGCCCTGCGAAAAAGTAGAAGAAAAGCCCACCCCCGGCCCCTCCCGCAGGCGGGAGGGGAGAAGACTTATCCCCTGTCAGGAGGCCAAGATGGCCCGTATTATCGAACCTGCCGCGCTGGCGATCCTGCGTGGCGCGGAAAGCTGCCGGCTGGTCGCCTATCCCGATCCCGGCAGTGGCGGCGAACCTTGGACAATCGGCTGGGGCGCGACCGGGCGGGACATTCACGCCGGGATGGTGTGGACACAGGCGCAGGCCGACGCCCGGTTGGCACAGGATCTGGGCCATCTCAATGGGCAGATGACGCAGGCTTGCGGCTGCGCTTTCACCAGTGGCAATCAGTTCGGGGCGATGTGTTCGCTGGCCTACAACATCGGGATCGGGAATTTCCTGGGTTCGAGCGTGCTGCGCTTTCACCATGCCGGAGAACATCACAAGGCCGGGGCGGCGTTCGGTGCATGGAACAGGGGCGGGGGCCGGGTGCTGCCCGGACTGGTTCGCCGCCGTGCCGCCGAGGCCGCGCTTTACCTGGCGCCGGACGCCACCGCGGGAGTGAGGGCATGACCGGCCTGCGCAACCCCGATACCCGCCGCGCAATGCGCGCCGTGGTAGAGGCGGCCATCGCCCTGGGCTTGCTGGCGCTGGTGTGGTGGATCACGGGAATGCTGCGCAGCGACGCGGCGGGTCTGCGTGAGATCGCGCGCGGCGCCTTGCTGATCATCGCGCTGGGCGGGCTGTTCTACGGCATGGAAAATGTCACCCGCGCCTTTCGCGTGCAAGTGGGCCCGGCCGGGATCGCCGCCGAGGCAGGGCCGGACAACAACGCGCCGTGACCTGCTTCCCCATCGCGCGATAGCTTACCTCGATTCCGCAGGAGCCGCCATGGCCGCTACGCTTTACACCCGCTATCGCGGCGAAACCATCACCATCGCCGTGGCTGACAGCGGCGCGCAACCGGGCGGCGAGGCGCAGATTGCCTCGCGGCTGCGTGCGATCCGGTCAGGCCGGGCGGCGCCCATGCCGGGTACGCCGGATGCGGCCGGCATGGCGATAGCTTACCGGCCGGCCAATGGCAGCTTTCCGGTCGGCTGGCTACTGACGCTGGATGCCGCTGATTGTGCGGCGCTGCCTGCGGGTAATTACCTCATCGATCTGCGGATCACGGACGGCGCCGGAACGGTGACGATCACGGACCCCGCCGTGGTCATGCTTGCGGAGCCAGCGACGCTATGACCCTGCGCAGCATTCAATGGATTGGCGATTCCGGGCTGCTCGTCGGCCTGACCACGATCGGCGAATTCGCAGCCCCGCCCGTCCTCGCGCCGCTGGCGCTGTCGTCCGGCAATTTCGCCCTGACCGTCCCCGCCAGCGGCGCGATCCTTGGCGCGACATCGGGCTCTGCCATCACCGCCGGCGGCCTTCCCGCAGGTCTTACCCTCAACTCCGCTCCCGGCTGGGTCTATGACGGTCACGGCGCGATCGGTGGCTATGCCATTTCCCTGACCGAGACATTGAGCGGCGCAAGCAATTCACCCCTGACGACCAGCATCGAGGTGACGGTGTCGGCATCGGGCGGGACGCTCGATTTTTCACAATCAGTCAACAGCGGCATGATCGCTGCGATGCGGAGTTTCTGACATGACCAATCAATCCGCTCTGGCCGTCAAGGACGCTGTCGGCGCCACGCAAAACATCCCGTTTCCAAACGGTAACGGCCAGGCGCCGATGGCCGCGAGCGCGCCGGTCGTGATTGCCGGCGACCAGATCGTGCCTGTTTCCGCCGCCGCCCTGCCATTGCCTGCCGGTGCCGCGGCCGATGGCAGCGATGGCACCGGCATCACCCCGCCGGCGGGCGGCGCAGGCATTCGTGGCTGGCTATCGGGCATTTACGGCAGGCTGAGCAATCCGCTGCCGGTGACCGGCACCTTTTGGCAAGCGATCCAGCCCGTCTCCGGGACGGTAACCGCCAATGTCTCTGGCACCGTGCCCGTTTCGGGCACGTTCTGGCAAGCCAGCCAGCCGGTTTCCATCGCCAGCATGCCGGCCACTGCGGTAACGGGCAGCTTCTGGCAGGCCACCCAGCCTGTTTCCGCCTCCGCGCTGCCGCTTCCCAGCGGTGCGGCGGCTGATGGAAATGACAGCACCGGCATTGCCCCGCCTACCGGTGGCGCGGGCATTCGTGGCTGGCTTTCCGGCATCTACGGCAGACTGGGCAACCCGTTGTCGGTCACCGGCATCTTTTGGCAAGCAACGCAGCCGATTTCGGGCACGGTCAATGCCAATGTGTCGGGCACCGTGCCGGTTTCGGCAACGTTCTGGCAAGCGGTCCAGCCGGTCAGCCTGGCATCGCTGCCGGCCTTGCCCGCCGGCTCGAACAGCATCGGCGCGATCACCAACGGCGCATTCGGCATTTCCGGAAATTTGCCTGCCTTCGCCGCCACGCCGACGGTGAACATCGGCTCCGCGCCCAGCATCGCCGTGACCGGTTCATTTTATCAGCCGACCCAGCCGGTCAGTCTGTCCGCACTGCCGCCGCTTCCGGCCGGCGCCAATCTGATTGGCGCGGTCAATCTCGATCTGGGCGGCAGCGCGGTATCGATCACCAACCCGCTACCCACGATCGATGCCTATACCGCACCGTCCGCCTCGGCGTGGACCTCGGCAACGGCATTGAACAGCGCCGGCACGGTCGCCACCGGCGGCTATGACACGGTGATCGTCACGCTGGTCGGCAATGCTTCGCTGGCGGGCGGGACGGTGGCGTTCGAAGTTTTCGATGGCGCGGCATGGATAGCCGTGAAAGCGGCCAGCGTCTCGGATTATACCACGGCCGCCAGTGCCGGCCTGACCGCCAGCATGAACCGGGGTTACCAGGTTCCCGTTGCCGGCTTCCCGCAGTTTCGGGTACGGTTGGCCGGCGTGATCAGCGCCGGTTCGCTGACGATCACCACGATCACCAGTTCGGCGCCGGACACCTCGATCGTGACGGTGGGTCTCGATCCGGCCCAGCCGCTGCCCGCTGGCACCAATGCCATCGGCACGGTGCTCGGCCCGCTACCCGCAGCCCCCGTCACCGGCCAGCAGACCCTGACGACCACTGCCGTCGCCTTGCCTGCCGCCGCATTGCAGAACGGCCTGATCGTCACCGCGCTGCCGGCCAACACCGGCACCGTCTATGTCGGCGCCGCCGGGGTGACGAGCAGCTCCGGCTATCCACTCACTGCCGGGCAATCGATTTCCTTCGCCGTCGCCAATGCCAGCGGCATTTCGATCATCGGCACCAACGCGACCGACAAGGTCGCCTTCGCGGGGAACTGATCCATGAGCATACCTCCCATTCCCGCACCGGCGCAGATCATCGCGCTGAACGATGCCGCCCGGGCCGGGCTCTCCTACGGCCCCGCCATGATCACCGGGCAGGGCTGGCGCGCGTTCACCGCGAGCTATCAGCCGGGCAGTTCGGCGCAGTACGCGATTTACGAAAAGGTCTATATCAGCGATGATTACTGGACGACGAACCAGCGTTTCCTGTTCGCCAACTGGTGGCTGACCAACTCGGGCAGCAATCAGGAAACCGCCAATGGCAACGCCATCCAGATCGACATCGTGACGATGGCGTTCACCGATATCACCGGCACGCAACGCACCGTCATGCTGACCTTTGGCGGGGCGAACCCGATTACCCTGACCGCCAGTGGCGGGGCCACGCCGCACGCCTGGACCGATGCGGGTTGCCAGACATGGCTGGTGCCGCCCAACAGTCGCGTAATGATCCGTTGCCACCGCACGCTGATCGCGCCCGCCACCGACTATCAGCCCGGATCGACCACCCTGGGTTACAACCAGGCGCTGGGAGAAAAGATTCAGGTTGGCACTACCGCCATGACCGCGCTGGCGACGGCGGGTGGTATTTCGACGGCGCTGCCCGGCGGCAGCAACGTCTATGGCTTTGGGCCGATCGCCGGCGTGGCGCAGGGCTGGAATGGGCGGGAGATACCGCTGATGATCGGCACCAGCATCGAATATGGCCAGGGCGAAGGCCGGTTCTGGTCACAGCCGCGTGGCAATTCCAATCATTGCGGGGAATCCGGCTGGTTCGGGCGCGGCATGGCGAGCGGCGCGGGCGGCGCCAGACGCCTGCCCAATCTCAACTGGTCGGTCCCCGGCGGCAAGCTGGCCGGAATCACCGGCACCGGCAACGGCGCGGGCCTGTTCTACCGACAGGCCGCGATCGCGCTGGTGACCGGGCAGCGGTTGCCGTTCACTTGCCTGGTTTGCGGGCTGGGCACCAATGACGCGACCACCGTGGTGTCGAGTTGGCAGGCGCTGTTCCAGGCGACATGGGCGGCATTGAAAGCCGCATGGGCCGTGCCGCTCATTCAGGCGGCGGTGCTGCAACGGACAATTTCGACCGATGGCTTCCAGACCACCGGCGCGCAGGTGCCGTTCAGCACCAGCTTCACCTATCCTGGCGCTGCAGCATGGCAGATCAACAGCTGGATCAGGAGTTTGCCGAATGGCAATTCCGCTTCGGCGACCGGCGTTTACATCGATCGCTCGTTCGACCTGACCGATGCCTATGCCGGCCTGAGCCTGGGCGGTGTCGCCGGAACGTGGTGCGTGACCGCACAGGACAGCTGGACATCGACGGTCGGCACGGCCGTAGTTGCCGGCGCAACCGGGGTTTATCTGGCCAGCGGCGTGCCGCCGGGCGCGGTGCTGGCGTTCATCGACGGGACCGGCGGCTATGAGACGATGGGCACCTATGCCAGCGTGTATAACACCGGCGGCAACTGCTTTGTCAGCCTGTATGGCGGTCTGGCGTTCAACCATGCTGTCGGCGTCACCGTGAAGCTGGCCAACACCATGGACGGCACCCACCCTGGGCCGTTCCTCAACCAGCTGGTTGCCGATGGAGCGGTGGCGAATGCCAAGCTCGCCGGCGTGTTCAGGTTTTAAAAAGCATCGTGCGAAAAAGTGGGTACCGGTTTTTCGCCTTGATCGATGCGTCAACAAGGAAACTTCATGGGGCTGATCGAAACCATCGCCGGGATCGCCGTGCCGCAGGTCGCCTTGCCGCTGCGCCTGCTCTCTGGGGCGCGGGGCGCGGGGACGTGGCTGTTTGCGCATCCCATGACCGCGATTGCCTTGGTAGCCGGGGTTTTCGGGGCAGTTGAACATCACGAGGCCGATAAATGGGCGGCGCTCGCCCGGCAGCGCGCAACGGCAATTGCCGCAATCCAGCGCGCCAACGCCAGCGCCGTGCAACAAGCCACCATCGCAAAGGAAGCGAAAGATGCCCATAACGCGAAATTGGCCGTGCAGAGCGACCAGGCCGCTGCTGATTTGCGCGGCCGTTACCATGCTGCCGTCCTGCAGCTCGCCGCCGCTCAGGATCATGCCCGGCGCGCCGATCTGCCCGGCAATGCCGACACCGCCGCAGGCAGCGACGGACCCGGTGCAGGTGCCGGCGTTTCTGCTGGGCCCGACATTGCCGAGCCGGCCAACCCCCTTGCCATCAGCCGCGACGACGCCTTGACTTGCGCCGATAATACCGCACGATTGCAGGCGGTGCGTGACTGGGCGGTGGCGCTGGGGCAATAGCGGCGGGAATTGCAAGATGATCCTGGGTGTAGTGCTGGCCGGGGGCAAGTCCAGCCGCTTTGGCAGCGACAAGGCGCTGGCCGAACTGGATGGGCACACGCTGATCTCGCGTGCAGTCGATGCACTGTCGGGCTGGTGCGAATACGTGGTGGTTGCAGGCCGCGCCACCGCCCCGGCGCCGACGCTGCCCGATTGGCCGGCGCCGGGCATGGGACCACTTGGCGGGCTGGCTGCCGCGCTGCATCTGGCGCGCGACGAAGGTTATGAAGCGGTGTTGTCGCTGGGTGTCGATTCAGCCGGGCTGCCCGATGATTTGCCTGGATGGCTAGGGGCTCGAACCCTACCGATTGCAGCCGCCTATGTGGCCAGCCAGCCGGTGATCGGCCTATGGCCGGTGAGCACGGCGGCCGCCATCGAAGCGATCCTGACCGGTCCTAGCAGCCATTCGCTGCGCGCGCTGGCCGAGATGACCGGCGCACGGGCGGTGACGCTGCCGTCCCCGCCGGAAAACATCAACACCCCCGCCGATCTCCAGGCGCTGCAAGGTAATCGTTGAGGAGATATAATGGCCAAGCGCGATTGGCGCGTAACGGACGTCGTTACCAAGGATATGCCAAGGCTGGTCGCATTTCTGCAGGCAGGCACCGCACAGCGATAAACGCAGTCGCTACGCCCACTTGGTCCCCGCCGCATTCACCCCCATGCTCGACAGATAGCGCTTGATGTTGCGCGCCGCCTGGCGCAGCCGTTGCTCGTTTTCGACCATCGCAATGCGCACATAGCCTTCGCCATCTTCGCCATAACCAACGCCCGGTGCCACCGCGACCTCGGCATGGGTGAGCAACTGCTTGCAGAACTCCAGGCTCCCCATTTCCTTCAGCGCCGGGGGCAACGGCGCCCAGGCGAACATCGATGCTTTGGGGCTGGGGATATCCCAGCCGGCACGGCCAAACGATTCCACCAGGACGTCGCGGCGCTTCTGATAAAGTTCGCGGTTGCGCTGGACGATGTCCTGCGGGCCATTCAGCGCAGCGCAGGTCGCCGCCTGGATCGGGGTAAACGCCCCGTAATCGAGGTAGCTCTTGACGCGGGTCAGCGCCGCGATCAGCCGCCGGTTGCCAACCGCAAAACCCACCCGCCAGCCCGCCATCGAAAACGTCTTGGACATGCTGGTGAATTCCACCGCGATATCCTTGGCGCCGGGCACCTGCAGGATCGATGGGGTGGGATTGCCGTCGTAATACAGCTCCGAATAGGCCAGGTCCGACAGCACCCACACCTTGTTCTCCTTCGCCCACGCCACCAGCCGCTCATAGAACGCCAGGTCCACGATTTCGGCGGTGGGGTTGGACGGATAATTGACGATCAGGATCGACGGGCGCGGCACGGTGAAGACCATCGCCCGGTCCAGCGCGATCCAGTAGTTCTCGTCCGGGGTGACGGGTACGGCACGGATCGTAGCCCCCGCGATGATGAAGCCGAAGGTGTGGATCGGATAGGACGGATTGGGCGCCAGCACCACATCGCCCGGCGCGGTCATCGCCGTGGCCATGCTCGCCAGCCCCTCTTTCGAGCCCATGGTCATCACCACCTCGGTATCGGGATCGAGGTCCACCCCAAACCGGCGCGCGTAATATTGCGCCTGCGCCTTGCGCACGCCGGGGATGCCCCTGGACGCCGAATAACCGTGCGCCCCCGGTTTTTGTGCAACCTCGCACAGCTTGTCGATGACATGCGCAGGCGGCGGCAGGTCCGGATTGCCCATCCCCAGATCGATGATGTCCCGCCCTGCGGCACGGGCGGCGGCACGCATGTCATTCACTTCGGCAATGACATAGGGCGGCAGTCGCTTCATGCGGTAGAATTCTTCGGACATCACGCTTTCCTGTGAAACAGGCTTTCGCTCCTGCGCCCAAATCGCCCGAAAGGCGAGATGAAATTGCCACCGGGGCCAATCCTGCTAGACTGGCGCTTTACGGGAATGGAGCGCCGGAATGAGCGATGAAACGGCAGCCGCTGGCGGCTTTCCCGACTTGATGACGGGTTTGCTCAGGCTGACCAGCGACCTTGCTCCGCGCCTGATCGGCGAATTGTTGCCCGCTGCCGCAGCACCGCTGGCGGGCGTCGGGGATCCGGCGCATTGGGGCCAGGTGGCGGCAAAACTGCAGGCGATGTGGCTGGAATACCAGGGCGAACAGGCGCTGAAATCCGCCGCTGCGCCGTCCGTGCCCTTTGGCGATGCGACGCAGTGGCTGGGGGTGATGGACAGCTGGTATCGCCAGATGCCGCTCGCCCAGCCCGCCGCGCAAAAGCGGCTGTGGGATGACACGCTTGCGATGTGGCGAAGTGTGCTCGGTCAGTCGGGCCTCGCTGCGATGATGCCGGACCCGGATCCGGCCTGCGCGCCAAACGCCGGCTCGTCTCCAGCGTCGTCCGCTCTTCCTCGCCACGACAAGCGCTTTGCCGACAGCCGCTGGCAGCAACCGTTTTATGCCATGGTGCATCAATCCTATCTGCTGATGTCCGAGCAGGTCACCACCATGGTCGACAATCTGGAAGGCATCGATCCCCTGAAAAAGGAACAGCTGCGTTTCGCCACGCGCACGCTGGTCGATGCGCTCAGCCCCGATCATTTTCCGCTGACCAACCCGCTGGTGCTCGAACGCGCACTGGCAACCGGCGGCGAAAGCCTGATCAGCGGCATGCGCCACTTGCTGGCCGATCTGCGGCGCGGCCAGTTGTCGCATACCGATGGGGGTGCCTTCCGGCTGGGCGAGAACATCGCCGTCACCCCGGGCAAGGTGGTTTTCGAAAGCCCCTTGTTCCAGCTGATCCAGTACAGCCCGACCACCGAAAAGGTGCTGAAAGTGCCGCTGGTCATCTTTCCACCGTGGATCAACCGCTTCTACATCCTTGACCTCAATCGCGGGAAAAGCTTTGTGCAATGGGCCGTGGCGCAGGGCGTCACGGTGTTCATGGTGTCGTGGAAATCGGCCGATGCCGGCATGGCCGAGGTCGTGTGGGACGATTACATCCGTTCGCAGATCGAGGCGATCGAGGTGGTGCGGGCCAGGTTGAACGTCCCCGCCGTGCATGCCGTGGGCTATTGCCTGGGCGGCACTACGCTGGCCGCGACTTTGGCGGTGCTGAGCGCGGTGGATCAGGCCGCGATGGTCGAAAGCGCCACCTTCCTGACCACCCAGGTCGATTTCGAACAGTCGGGCACGCTGAAGCTGTTCGTCGATGATCAGCAGATCGACACCATTGGCAATCTGGCACCCGATGGCTTTCTCGATGGGCGCTACATGGCCGCTACCTTCAATCTGCTGCGCAGCAACGACCTGATCTGGAATTACGTCATCCGCAATTACCTGCTGGGTGAGGAATACACGCCGTTCGACCTGCTGCACTGGAACGGGGACACCACCAACCTGCCGGCGAAATGGCATCAGTCATATTTGCGCGACATGTACCGCGACAATCGTCTGGTGGTGCCTGATTCGCTGAGCGCGGGCGGCATCCCGATCGACCTGCGCCGCATCACCACGCCGTGCTTCATCCAGGCCGGGCGCGAGGATCACATCGCTCCGCCCCAAAGCGTCTGGCGGCTGACCCGGCAGGTCAGCGGACCGTGGACCTTCATGCTGGCCGGCTCGGGCCATATCGCCGGGGTGGTCAATCCGCCCGCCACGGGCAAATACCAGTATTGGACCAACCCCCAGCCCGGAGCCACGCTCGACAGCTTCATCGAGGGCGCCAGCGAGCATCCCGGCAGCTGGTGGCCCCATTGGGTTCAATGGCTGCGCGACCAGGATCCGGCAGAAGTAAAGGCCAGCGGCAAGCGTAAGCCGGGCGGTCGCGGCGACCCGGTCATCGAAGATGCGCCGGGCCGCTATGTGATGACGCCGTAAACATCTGAAAGACGCGCAGACGGTATCACTGCGCGCTCCGAATGATGGCACAACCGGCAGCCCCACGACGGCTTATGCTGCACTGCACAATTTCCTTGACTCTATTTGTGCCCGGCCTATTTGTGCGTCGCAGCAAAAGCGCGGCAGTCCGCGCCCCCGCAAGGACACGATGTGATGGCTGAAGACACACCAGACGAGGTATCGGGTCCGGCCGCAGTGCCGCTTTCCCCGGCTGTACCTGCGCCAGTTGCCGAAGCCGCGCAACCGGCCGCCGCTGCCGAGCCCATCCCTGCTCAAGCGGACAAGGTTTCACCCGCCACCAAGCCCAAGCGCACTGTCGGCAAGGCTGCGCCGGCCGCTCCGGTTGCCGGGAAGCCCGCTAAAGCCGTTCCGGTGACAATCAGGATTTCCGGCGCAGCTAAAACCGCGCCCGTGCCGGTCAAGGCTCCGGTCAAACCGGTGCCTGTTGCGGCTGCGTCGGCGCCCCGCGCTAAGCCCGCCGCACCCAGGCTCGCTGCACCCAGGCCCGCTGCATCCAGGCCTGCCGCCCCTAAAATCGCTGCCCCCAAACCTCGTTTTTTTCAGGAGACTTTTGCCATGACGACCCCGACCTTCGATTTCGCCGCCGCGTTCAAGACCGCTTTTTCCGACGCCCAGGAAAAAGCCAAGGCTGCATACGACAAGAGCACCGTGGCGTTGGGCGATGCCAATGAATTCGCCAAGGGCAATGTCGAAGCCCTGGTCGAATCGACCAAGATCATGGCTTCGGGCCTGCAGGAACTGACCACCGAACTGGTCGCGGAAAGCCGCGAAGCTTTCGAGACGCTGACCGCGGAGGTCAAGACCATTGCCGCCGTTAAATCGCCTGCCGACTTCTTCAAGCTGCAAAGCGAATTGATGCGCAAGCAGATGGACGTGCTGATTGCCAATGGCACGAAGCATAGCGAAGCCTTCCTGAAACTGGCCAGCGATGCCGCAGCGCCGCTGTCGAGCCGGGTCAGCCTGGCCGTCGAAAAGGTCAAGATCACCGCCTGATCGTCGGATCATTGCTGCGGCCGAAGCGAATCGCGACGGCCGCAGCGCAGCGGCAAACCAGCCGATGAGCCAGATCATCGGCTGGGCATTTGCTTTGCAGTACGGGAACATCGCCATTCGGCAAGCGCTGATGACGGCGACCAACGGCGAGGTGTGCAGGTCTTTTTTCGGGAAAGCTTGTTTTCGCCCCCCTTATTGCGATATTCTAGCGCGATGCTGACAGCAAAATCCTTTCGTGTATTTGCGGGCCCTGGCGACGGCGGCGATCAAGACGACAACAAACGCGGTGGCGGCCGCGGGCAGGACCAGATCGGCCTGGCCACACGCACCCGCACAAAGTCCAAAAAGCCCAGTCAATTCAAGGTTTTGATGCTGAATGACGACTACACGCCGATGGAATTCGTGGTCATTTGTCTCAAGCGGTTCTTCAACATGGACATGGAACAGGCAACGCGGGTGATGCTGCATGTCCATCAAAAGGGTGTCGGCGTATGCGGCGTTTTCCCTTATGAAATTGCCGAAACCAAGGTCAATCAGGTGATGGATCTGGCGCGCCAGAACCAGCATCCGCTGCAATGCACGCTGGAAAAGGCCTGAAACCTCAACCCGATTCGCCCCGCCGGACTTGCCGCTTGCCCAGCGCGGCGCGACCGCCTAGAGCACGATGCAATCGATGCCAACCCTGTTCGCCGCCCGAATTCTGCCTTGCCGGAATGATGTTTCCTGGACCATTGCTGATCAGGGCACAGCCCATCGGTGATCACGCCGCAACCCCGCCATCGGACTTGTCCGAGCCAGCCTGACTGCCGCGCCCCGCCTGTGCCATTCATCACCGCCATAGACCGGTATATCTTTCGGCAAGTGCTGATGCCGATGCTGGCGGTGTTCGTGATCGCAGCGTCGCTGCTGCTGCTCGACAAGATGCTCAAGCTGTTCGATTTCGTGGCCACCGAGGGTGGCCCGGTATCGGTGGTGTTCAGCATGCTGGCCAATCTCCTGCCCGAATATGCCAGCCTGGCGATACCGCTGGGGCTGATGCTGGGCATCCTGATCGCATTTCGACGCCTTGCCACGTCCAGCGAACTCGACGTGATGCGCGGGGTGGGCCTGAGCTACACCAGGCTGCTGCGCACGCCGTACCTCATGGCACTTGGCCTGGCCGCGTTGAATCTCCTGATCGTGGGCTATGTCGAACCGCTGTCGCGTTATTATTACGAGCGCATGGAGTTCGAGCTGCGTACCGGCGCGCTGGGTGCCTCGATCAAGGTCGGCGAATTCAATTCGCTCAAGGACCGCGTGGCGCTGCGCATCGAACAAAGCCGCGATGACGGGCGCGAACTGGTCGGCATTTTCGTGCGGCTCACCGGAAACAAAGGCGAAGTCCTGTCGATCACCGCGCATCAGGGGCGTTTTCTGGCTTTGCGCGAAAATCCCGATACCGTCATCCTGCGGCTGACCGACGGCCAGATCATCCAGGACCAACCCAAGCTTACCCCGCGCGTGCTGGGCTTTTCCCAGCACGACTTGCCGATCGACCTGCCGGCGGTGGAAAATTTCCGCCAGCGCGGCGGGCTGGAACGCGAATATTTCCTGCCCGAATTGCTGCGCATCGGCTGGAGCAAGACTTCCTCCGCAAAGGATCGCGCAATCGTGCGCGCCAGCCTCAATTATCGCCTTGCCGAGGTGGTGATGATCCTGTTGCTGCCCTTGCTGGCGGTAGCGCTGGCGGTGCCGCCCAAGCGATCGAATTCGGGTCTGGGGTTGTTCCTGTCGATCGTGATGGTGGTCGCCTATCACAAGGTCAATGAATACGGCCAGTCGGTGGCGGAGTTGGGCCGGGTCGATCCCACGCTGGCGCTGTGGGGGCCGTTTGCGATTTTCGCCGCCATCATCGGCTGGATGTATTGGCGCATTGCCTATGTGCCGGGCGGGCAGCCGATCGGGGCGCTGGAAACCTTTGCCGTCGATCTGGGCAAGTGGCTGCGCGCGAGCCTGCACCGTCTGTCTCCCGGTCGCTCGGGCCACGCGAGCTGAGCCATGAATCTGGAATTCTTCCCTTCGCGCACCCTGGCGCTGTATCTCGCGCGGCTGTTCATCACCCGCATCGTGTCGGTGCTGATCATGCTGGTCATGGTCTTGCAATTGCTTGACCTGCTGGGAGAAAGCGGCAAGATCCTGGCCCATCCCGGCAACGGCGAGGCACAGCTGTGGAGCTATGTGCTGTTGCGCGCGCCACAGCTGGTCGCGCGCTTCCTGCCCTATTCGGTGTTGCTGGCCACGCTGCTCACCTTCTGGCCGCTGAACCAGAACAGCGAAGTGATCGCAATGCGCGCCGCCGGTCTGTCGGCACACCAGATCCTGGCGCCGATGCTGTTGACCGCCATGCTGGTTTCGGCGTTCAATTTCGGCTTCAACGAACGCTTCGTCACTCGCGCCAGCGCCACGCTCAAAGCCTGGCAATCCACCCAATATGGCGCCATGCCGTCTGGCGAGGGCGTGCACGGCGATGTCTATATCGGTGACGGCCCGGATATCCTGGCGGCGGACAGCGTCAGCGGCAGCGGTCCGGCCATGCAGATGACCGGCGTGACCTGGAATCACCGTGATACCCATGGCTTGATCATCGAACAGATCCGCAGCCCGCATGCCAGCTATGTCCGCACCGGCCTGGCGAGCCTGCCAAATGGCCGGCAGACCGGGGGCTGGCGGCTCGACGCACCGCGCCACTTCGACACTCGCAGCCTGGCCAGCGGCCCCATCGCCCCGTTGATCGTGGCGCACGGCGTTACCCCTGCACAAGTGGAGATCAGTACGGTCGATGCCGATGGGCAAAACCTTATCGCCCTGGGGCATTCGATCGACACGCTGCGGGCCAACAGCCGCCGCACCGCCGAACTTGACGGCAAATGGTGGCACAAGCTGTCGGGGCCCTTATCCGCGCTGCTGATGCCGCTGCTGGGCGCGGTGGCGGCGTTCGGGCTGGCGCGGTCGGGCCAACTGCTGATCCGCGCGGTGATCGGCATGGCGCTGGGCTTTACCTATTTCGTGATCGATAACGCCGCCCTGGCACTCGGCAATTTCGGCGGATACCCCCCGCTGATCGCCGCCTGGGCACCGTTTTTGCTGTTTCTGCTGGTGGGCGAAACGGTACTGATCCGCACGGAAGAATAGAATAGCCAGGGGCGGCGGCGCTGCCCCATTCCCGCCGCAAAATTATCCTAGGGCATGATGCGACAAGACAGAATCACCTCATGCTCCGGCGTCTTTGCCTTTGCCTGATTCAAGAACAAGCCGGTACCCTCTTTTTTTCATCACCCTCCGGGGCCCTTGGTTGATATGGCCCTTGCTCCGCAGTTCTGCTAACAACGTGCTGCCATCGCAGGATTTGTCCCCGTGCCCCAGTCTCGAATATCTCCGTCGTCCCCTCACGCTGTCGCCGACGACAGCAAGATGTCGTTCTGGAAACGCTCGCATTATCTCGACCGGATGACGCTGCGCCAGCTGGTTTCGGCCTATTTCCAGCATTACACGATCATGGCCTACATGGGCCTGGCCGCGGCCGCCATCATCGGCTGGGCGCTGATGCCCGCCACGCCGCTGCGTACAGCGGGCGCGGTGCTGGCGGCGCTGGTGATCTATCCGCTGGTCTGGCACCTGCTGCACCAATATGTGTTGCACGGCCAATGGATGTACCGGATCAAGCCGCTGGCATCGACCTGGAAGCGCATCCATTACGATCACCATCAGGATCCCAATCACCTTGAGGTGTTGTTCGGCGCGCTGCACACCACCCTGCCGACGATACTGTTGGCGACGGCCCCCGTCGGCTGGCTGATCGGCGGGGTTGGCGGGGCCTTTGCCGCCTTTGCCACCGGCATCCTGACCACCACCTATTACGAATTCATGCATTGCATTCAGCATCTGTCGTTCAAGCCGAAATGGAAATGGGTCCAATTTCAGAAGCAGCGTCATAACGAACACCACTATTTCGACGAGGATGGCAATTACGGCATAACCAATTATGTCTTCGACCGCATCCTGGGCACCTATTACGAAAAAAAGGATCGCCCGCAGCGCAGCGAGACCGTGTTCAATCTGGGCTACACGGAGGCGCTTGCGGTGCATTATCCGTGGGTGAAGGAACAGTCGGGCGGCATCGCCAGCGGCCATCCCCGCCGCCGCGTCGCACCGCAAAAATCATCCTCGTCCGATAGCGCCGCCTGATACGATCGGCGTGGAGTATTCCTGAATGGTTCAGTTTACCGTCACGCCGGTGACCAGCAAAGCCGAGCGCGCCGAGTTCGTCGATTTCATCTATGTCAGCAATGCCGATGACCCCAATTTCGTCCCGCAGCTACGCGCCGAAGAGCTGGAAAAATACACCCCCGGCGGCAATCCCTATTTCGAGCACGCGCGCTGCCAGCTCTATATGGCGCGAAACGGCGCGGGCAAGGTGGTGGGCCGCATCGCCGCGCATATCGACGAACTCGCCATTGCCCAGCCGGCGGAGCAGGGCATGGGCCCGGGCTGCGGCTATTGGGGCGCACTGGAAGCCGATGACGAGGCGATCGCGGCTCAGCTGATCGCCACCGCGGAGGACTGGCTGCGCAAGGAAGGGATGACCCGCGCGATGGCCCCGATGACGCTGTCGATATGGGAAGAACCGGGGCTGCTGGTAAAGGGCCACGACCATCCGCCGATGGTGATGATGGGCCACCATGCGGCCAAGTACCAGCCATGGATCGAGGGTCGCGGTTACGCCCCGGCCAAGACGCTGTTTACTTACGACATCGACATCACGAAGCCGTTCCCACCGCTGATCCAGCGCATCGTCGCATCGGGCGAGCGCAATTCGCGGATCAGGGTACGCGGCGTCGACAAGAGCAGGTTCAACGAGGAAGCGGCAACCATCCTCGACATCCTCAACGACGCCTGGTCCGACAATTGGGGCTTCGTGCCGATCACCGACAATGAAATCGCCTACACCGGCAAAAAGCTGAAACCGCTGGTCAAATCGGACCTCATTCGCATCGCCGAACTCGATGGCGTACCGGTGGCTTTCATGATGACGCTGCCCGATCTCAACCAGGCCCAGAAACGCGCCTGCGGCAAGAACGGCAAGCCCTCGCTGCTCGGCTGGATCAAGCTGGCTCTGTGGCTGATGCGGACCAAGCCGGCCGATGTCCGCGTGCCCCTGATGGGCGTGCGCAAAAACCTGCAGGCATCGCGTTTGGCCAGCCAGCTCGCCTTCATGATGATCGAATACATCCGCCGCGCGTCTGTTGAAAATTACGGCGGCCGGCGTGCGGAGCTTGGCTGGGTTCTCGATGACAATCAGGGCATGAATTCGATCGCCCGCGAAATTCACAGCAAGGTGAACAAGGAATACATAATTTACGACAAGGCTTTGTAGGCGACGGATTTGCCGAAAGCAGACCTCCCGGCGGGGCCGGGCCGGAAAAATTGCCGGCGATTAAGGGAGAGATGTCATGTATAGTCACGTTTTCGTGGGTACCAACGACCTGGATAAATCGCAGCGGTTTTATGATGCGCTGTTCGCGTCACTGGGCGGCAAACCCGGTTTTATCGACGCCAGGGGCCGGCTGATCTATATCCACAACGGGGCCATGTTCATGGTGACCCGGCCGATCGACGGCCAGCCCGCTACCCCGGCCAATGGCGGCACGATCGGCTTTGCCATGTCCGGACCCGAACAGACCGATGCGTGGCATGCCGCCGGCGTCGCGGCGGGTGGCACCGCTTGCGAAGATCCACCAGGCGTGCGCAACGGCGATTTCGGCTCGCTGTACCTGGCCTATCTGCGCGATCCCGATGGTAACAAACTGTGCGGGCTTTACGCCGTCCCGCGGGAGTCCTGACAAAGGTCGTCATCCATTCCGCCGCAACGTGCCGGGCGTGTCCAGCGGGATGAAAATGGGCCGGATGCCGCCGCAGTGCGGCGCTCCCGATTGTTTTCCACCTGAATTGCGCCCGGCACCGGCGCATCGCGGGTGGACGGCGTGCCCCGGCATGAGGCATGGGTTCAGGTATGTGGCAACTTTATCAATTTCCGCTGTGCCCGTTCAGCCGCAAGCTCCGCCTGCTGATGAGCGAAAAGGGCATCGCCTATGAACTATGGCGCGAGAATCCCTGGGAAAAACGCGACGATTTCCTGGCGATGAATGCCGCCGGCTGCACCCCGGTGCTACATAATCCGGAACGCGGGATCGCGCTGTGCGACAGTCGGGCGATCTGCGAATATCTGGAGGAAACGAACGACAAGAATCCGATGATCAACGGAACTGCAGCCGGGCGCGCGGAAATCCGGCGGCTGGTGGCGTTGTTCGATGAGAATTTCTTCGATGACGTGACCTTGCCGCTGCTCAACGAGCGGATGAAGAAGCGGCTGTTTCTGCGGCAGGCGCCCGATTCGGGGGCCTTGCGCAATGCCCTGCGACTGGCGCATGATCATTTGTATTATATCGATTATTTGATCGATCATCGCCCCTGGCTGGGCGGTGCGACGATGAGTCTGGCCGATCTGGCGGCGGCAGCACAGATTTCGGTGGCCGACTATCTGGGGGGGCTGGACTGGAGCGGCCATGATCAGGCGCGCAGCTGGTACTCTGTGTTCAAAAGCCGCCCCAGTTTTCGCCCGTTGCTGGCCGAACGCATGGAAGTCATCCAGCCGCCCAGCCATTATGCCGACGTCAACGCGTGATGTTCGATGCGGGTTTTACAGCGGGCTGCCGACCCCCGCACCAAAGCGGCCATGCTCGCGGTAGCGGAGCATCCAGCGGTCCAGGAACAGGCTCAACGGTCGCGGGTTCAGACCCAGTTCCTTGCAGCCGGGGAACTGGCCCGAGGCAAAGTTGCCGGGTTGCAACAGCTTCCATTGCGAGGTGGTCAGCGGGGCGCCGGGCGCCCAGCCGGTCAGGCTGGCGATGGCGCCGGACACGGCATCCGGCAGCGGCGTAAACAGGCGCCGGCGGCCCTGCGCCGCGGCGATGCGCTCGTTCAATTGCAGCATGGTCAGCACTTCGGGCCCGGCAATTTCGTAGATCTTGCCGCCGTGGGCAATTGTGTCGGTCAGCGCATGGACCGCGGCCAGTGCGGCATCATCCACGAACAGCGGTTGCAGCCGTGCGGCGGGCGCAAACACCGGGAGTGCAGGCAGGCGCGCGATCAGGCCGGCAAACATGTTGAGGAAGTGATCGTCGGGGCCGAACAGGATCGAGGGCCGTAGGATCGTGGCCGCGGGGAAGGCGGCGAGGACCGCAGCCTCGCCAGCGGCCTTGCTGCGGGCGTAAGGCACCGTCGACGCCGGATCCGCACCGATCGCCGAGACATGGACGAAAGCGCTGGCCCCCGCGCCCTGCGCGGCCGCAGCGATCCGGCCCGCGCCGGCACCCTGGACCGCGTCGAGATCACCCGCAAAGGCGCCGACCAGATTGATGACGGCATCGGCGCCGGCCATCGCGGCGGCAAGGTCGGCAGGGCGCGTGACATTGCAGCGGACGAACTGGACCTGGCCCAATCCGCCCTGGGGTTTGAGGTAATAGGCGCGCTCCGGATGACGGCTGGCCAGCCGCAGCCGCGCGCCGCGCGCCAGCAGCTCCTGCGCCAGATGACCGCCGAAAAACCCGCTGCCGCCGGTCAACACCACCAGCCGGTCCCGCAATCTGTCGTCGATCCTGGCACCCGCCATGTGTGAACCCTTTGCTAGCCTGACTTCGATGAATCCCATTGCACCGCGCAATGCGCCCGCGCAATGCCCGAACGCAAAGCCGGGGAAGAAGCGTTGACAAGCCGCCATCACCTGCCTAGTGGCGCCCTCCTACCCAATGCAATGCGGATAAGCATAGTATCCCGTGCCCAGATGGCGGAATTGGTAGACGCACCAGCTTCAGGTGCTGGCGCTCGCAAGGGCGTGGAGGTTCGAGTCCTCTTCTGGGCACCAGCCGCTCCCTAAGGCCTTGATTGGCCTAGGGAATGGCAGAAAACCTAGCTTCCCACAAGCCTATGTGATACGCAATCGTGCTACACATGGCGCCGATGTGGCAGCACCTCATGGGAGCTAGAAGGGCTGTGCCTTACGTCCACCGGCACCCCAAACGGGGCATCTGAACTACCGCAGGCGCATCCCTGCCAGCGTTCGGCCCTTTATTCCCGGCAAGCCTACTGAGTTCGTTAGGACCCTAGCAGCCCACGCCATCACCGCACCGGGGGCAGCGGAGCGCCTGAGGGCTGCGGCGCACGAATATGAGTTGATGATCGCCAAGGCCCGCAAGGCATCGGCGGCTGGTATCATGACCACGCCAGACATGCTGACGCCCGCCCTAATCGCCTTCCTTGCCGACCATTATCTAGCCGCAGAGCTTGCCAGCGATGAACAGTTGCGCTGGGGCCGTCCAGCCCTGAAGCCCCAATACGCCAACCGCAGGGACATTGAGCAAGATTATACCGACAGCCGGGAAATGCTCTCAGGCTATCAAGGCGAGGGGCCACAAGCCCTTTGGGGCGAATGGTCCATCCGGTATGCAGCGGACATGGGTTATACCATCGACCCTGCGGACCCGGAGCTAGGAAGGCTCTTAGAGGCAATAGCCGCTTCCGCCTGCAACCTATGGTTGGCCATTGACAGCCGAAGAGACGCAGCAAAGGGTGAGGGGCGCCGATTGCGACCCCGCCGATGCCTGAACCACCGACCGCAGCCGATAGCCTTGCTCCAGGTGGCCAGGAGGCCAAGAACAGCTTTGAGGCCATGGCGCAGACCATCCTAGACAGCCCTCGCCAGAGCGTAAGCGCATCGACCCGCGAAAGCTCCGCAACGGCCCTGAGGTTCTTCCGGGAGACGCACGGCTCCCCAACGCCCGCCAAGATCACTCGTGACATGGTGAACGAGTGGCTGGACTTGCTGGCGCAACGCCCTGCCCGACTGCCTGCCACCCAACGCGCCTTGCCACTCCGGGATTTGGTGGACCTCTATCAGGGCCAGGACGATGTTAAGCGCCTGACTGCAAAAACCTATGATGGCCATACGACTCGCGCAGGGCATTCTGAAACGGGTCGCCCGGAATAATGTAAGTCTCTTCGCGCACTGGCGTGGCTGTCGCAGCGACGCGTTTGCCTGATGGGAGCCGTATGAAGCGAGAGTTTCAAGTACGGTTCTGAGAGAGCGGAGCTCGTCACGGGGCTCCGCTAATCGCCTGCGCGACAACTGGCTTTCGAACCGCGTCTTCCAATCCGAAGAGGACATCGTCGATCACTGCTGCCTCGCCTGGAACAACCTCATCGATCAACCAGATCGCATCAAATCCATTGGAAATCGCAAATGGGCCAGTGGGTCATGATCAACGCAGATTGGTATTACGGGAATCCCTGAACGTGGCGCTGCGCGGCGGCCGCCGGTGTTCCGGCCAGCACCCCGCGCCAGAAAGCATAGAAACGATGAGGATCGATGCGCGCCCCGAACGCCTCCAGAAGCCGGAACCGGGTAGGGAAATCCTCGGATGTCGGTCAGAACTTTTGCCCGAGCTTGATTCCGAAGAATTGCGGCTTGACGGGATAGACGCGGTAAAACTGGCCGGAGGTCGATGGCGCGGTGAAGACGTTATGGGTCAACTGGCCGCGCTTGTCGAAGGCGTTCTGGATGAACAGTTCCACCGATGTGCCGTTCTTGCTGCCCCCGACCGAGAAATCGAACGTCGTAAAGCCCGGACTGTCGCCAACGATGGCATTGTCGTTGACACCCAGGAAGCTGCTGCTGCTCGACTGGTGCAACGCCGTTCCCTGAACATGGCCATCGACCCCGCCCAGCGCGAATTCATAACGGGCGGTGCCGGTAATCTTGAAGCGCGGCTGGACCGGCAGGCGAGTTCCCTTGGGCGCCGCGATGTTGCCCGCCGAACAATCGGGATTGCCGTCCGTGCCGATCGCGCAGAAGCTGGAACTGAGCGCGGCATCGTTGTAAGCGCCCGAGGCAGAGAGCGTCAGGCCGCGGGTCGGGATCACCTGCACGTCGAACTCGGCGCCATAGACCCGCGCGTTGCCGGCGTTGTAGATGTTGGTGACGCCGCCGCTGCCGGCGACGACCAGCGCATACTGCAGGTTCTTCCACCGCTCGTAATAGACCGCGCCGTTGATCCGCAGCTTGTGGTCGAGCCAGGACGTCTTCCAGCCCAGTTCGAAATTGTCGAGCGTGTCGGGCTTGTAGGGATTGACACCGTTGCGCCGGTTATTGCCGCCGGGGCGGAAGCCGGTGGAATAGGTGGCATAGACCATACGGTCGTGGTCGATCTGCCAGGTCAGGCTGATCTTGTGCGTTTCGCCCGTACCGCTGGCCTTCTTGTCGAGATTGGAGCACGCGTCGATCGTCGGGAATGGCACCGTGCAGGTGCTGGGCGCATTGAAGGAGAAGCCGGAAAATCCGGTCAGCGTATTGTCGTATTTGAAGCCGCGGATGCCGCCGGTCAGCGTTAGCGACGGGGTGATCAGAAAGGATGCCTGGCCAAAGACCGCATAGTCGCGGTCGATGACACGGGCGTTGGTCAGGAACAGCGAATCGCCGTAAACGGTCGAGCCGTCCGAGATGGGCACCACGTTCTGCGACAGGCCTGGCACGTAGTAGCTGAACACCGTGTGATTGGTCTGGCGCTGGTAGAACAGCCCGGCAGTCACGCTCAGCCGGTTCCCGGCGGGCGAATTGACGCGCAGTTCATGCGTCTGCTTGGTGAGGTCCTGGCCGCCCTGGAAATACTGGGTGGGATTGATGTCCTTGCCCGAGGCGGTCTTGAAATAATCGGTATTGTATTGCGGATAAACCGCCTCATAGGCGACGGTATAATAGCTGTAATCGGCCGCGGTGCGGATCTTGCGCCCCATGTAGCCGCCCGAATAGATCAGGTCCCAGTTGCCGACCTTGCCCTGGATGGCCAGCGCCGCCTGATACCATTCGTCGAGATTGTATTCGGGGGCGAAGTCATGCACCACCAGGTCGCCCGCCCTGGGATCGTAAAGGAACGAACCATGGCTCTTCTGGTGTTGAGCCACCAGCTGCGGGGTAATCGTCCAGTTGTCGTCGAGCTCGATACCCAGCGCGAGGCGCCCACCGTAAGTGTCGACGTCGTTGAAATCGTTCTTCACGAAGGCGGCGTTGTTCGTTGTATAGGGGCTGTCGGCAAAGCCCTCTCCCACCGGGTGCGGGCGCTGGTAGGTGCGCGTCTTCAGCGTATTGTCGATGAAGCCGCCGTCGTGCTGGTAATAGCCGACCGCGCGCAGGGCCATTCGCTCGTTCAGCGGAATGTTGACATAGGCATCGATCGAACCGCTGCCGTTCCCCTTGCCGAACTTGCCGCCTTGCAAGTCGATCGCGGCGGAAAATTTCGAAGGGTCGGGCTTGTTGGTGATGATGCGTAGCGTGCCCGAGAGCGAACTGGCACCATAGAGCGTGCCCTGTGGGCCGGACAGCGCCTCGATCCGGGCGACGTCATAGATATGGATGTCGAGCAGCGCGCCGATCGTCGTGACCGGGGTTTCGTCGAGGTACACGCCGCTCGTCGACAGCGCCCCGAACGGCAGACCGTCGCCGCCCGACGTGATGCCGCGGAAGAACAGCTGGCTCTGGCCGGGCCCGAACGACTGGAACGATACGCTCGGCAATTGCTTGGCATAGTCATCGAAGGCCTTGACCTGGTGCTGGTCGAGATTGGCCGCGCTCAGCGCCTGAAGGCTGATCGGCACGTGCTGGATATTTTCGCTGCGCTTTTGTGCGGTTACGACGATTTCCCCCGTCTCACCGGCCGGGCTCGGCTCGGCAGGTGCGGGGACCGGCGCGTCGGCAAGGGCGGCGGTGGCGAACAGCGCCGCGCCGGCGGTGGAGGCGAGCAGCAGCGCCGGCCGGCGTCGGTGACGAGAAATTGTCGGTGTGGCTGGTGATCTCATGGCTTGCTCCCTGTTGAAAAGAAATGCGGTCTAGACGCCTGCCCGGGCGTAAGTGTCGGGCCAGGTTCCCAGTGCGTCGCGCAAGGGGTCCAGCCAGCGCTCGAAATTTTTCCACTGATCGAGGCCCTGCCGAAACACCGGCTGGCGGACCTGCTCCGAGCTGGGGGTTCGCACGACGCGCGCGTTGCGCCAGAAATCGAGGCAGCCGGGTTCGAAAGCCACGCCGATGTGGGCCAGCAGGGCGCGGACGTGTCCCTCGGTATCCGTCACCAGATCTTCATAGATGACGCGGTGGACCCGCCCCGGACGGGCGCCGTCGAATGCCGCCATCAGCGCGGCGTAATCGGCATAATAGCGTCCGAGATCACCCAGGTCGTAGGAGAACTCCTGACCTTTGGCAAAATGCTGCTTGTAGGCCGACCAACCGACCGCCATCGGGTGCCGGCGCGCGTCGATGATCGTGGCGCGCGGCAGGATCGCCGCGATCAGCGCGACATGCATCCAGTTGTTAGGCATCTTGTCGATGAACAGCCGGCTCCCGCTCTGGCGATAGGCGCGGGTCCGTTCGATATATTCGTTGCCCAACGCGGCGCGTTCGTCCGCCGGCAACGCGGCGATGAGCGCCATCAGGGACATGCCCCCGGCCTCGGCGCGGCAGGCCAGCCGCTCGGCGATCATCATCATCTCGGGCAGTTCGCTGGTGCCTTCGATGGCGCTATGCGTGGCCAGGATCTGTTCGATCAGCGTCGAGCCCGACCGGGGCAATCCGACGATGAAGATCGGACCTTCCTCCGCGCAGCCATCATCGGGCGCGGCCAGAACTCCGTTCTCCAGCGCCTGGATCATCGCGCGGCATTGGCGGGTGGTTTCTTCGGGCGCATAACTCAGCTGCGCCCGGCGGATGCGGTTGGCCTGCTCATAATGGCTGAACGCGCGTGTTTCATCGCGACCGTCTTCGAACGCCTTGCCCAGCGCGAAATGGAGATGAAGCCGGTCGGCAGGGTCCGTGACCTGCTCCAGCGCGACGGTCATGGCTGCGACATCATCTGCCGGGAATGTCAAAGTCTTGAGATTCGCCAGGCTCCACCAGGCCTCGCCAAAGCCCGGTTCAAGCGCGATGGCGCGGCGATAGGCGCCGATCGCCGGCTGCGTCTGGCCGACCGCCTTGAGCACATGGCCATAGCTCATCCAGCCCTTGGCGTTGTTCGGCCAGCGCTTGAGCGTGGCGCCATATACGGCGGCAGCTTCGGCTTGCCGGCCGAGCCGCACCAGCAGCCCCGCCTTCAGCATCGCCAGCGAGGGATTTTCGGGATCGGCGGCCAGCAGCAGCTCGGTCTGCGCCATCGCCGGCGGAAAGCGGTTCATGCGCTGGAGGGTTCGCGCCAGCACCTCTCTGGCCGCCGCGAACCCCGGGGCAAGTTCGAGCGCGCGGTCGAGCAGCCGGAGGGCATCTTCCAGGCGCCCCAAGCGAATCGCCAGCACCGCCATCAGGCGGATGGCGGCGATGCAGGTCGGTCGTTCCCGCAGCACCGCGCGCAGGGCCCGTTCAGCGGTGGGCAGATCGGCGCGTTCCAGCGCAATCGCCGCCGCCGCCAGCGGCAGGTCGTTGGCGGCGGCGGCGACGCTGGCAAGATAGGCGCGCTCCGCCCCGACCGGATCGCCGGCCATACGTGCCCTGTCACCGCGCGCTTCCCAGGCCTGGGCACTGATGCGGTTCGATCCGGAGTCCGTCGGGGAACCAGGGCCTTCGCCGATACGCGCAGCGCGAAAAGGGCTGGATGCCATGGCCATGTGTCGCTCAGGCGGTGCCTGCGGAATGTGGATGCGGGCTGGTCACTGGAGCGCATCTCCATCGCTTGTGCGGACGAGGGTTGTAATGTAAATATGTCTATACATTATAATTGCTGCAGTGCAAGAGATGTTTCGAAAAAATGACACCGCCTGACAGGCTCGGCGCCAGGCCGTGCTGCCCGGTCCAGGCGCGTCCGATCCAGGGGTTTTAGTGAAAACGGTGATGGACGAGACATGCATTTCCCTTGATGCCGCAATGGACTGGCGGGCGGTTGCCCGCGTGGCTCAGGGCTGCCCGCTGCGGGTAGGCCAGACGGCGATGCGCCGGATCATCGCGGCCCGGACGCTCGTCGATGCCATCGTTGCGCGCGGGATGCCGGCGTATGGCGTGAATACGGGTGTTGGCGCGCTGGTCGATGTGGCGGTCAGCCCCGACCGGCAACGGCACTTGTCGCGTAACCTGCTGATGAGCCACGCCTGCGGGGTGGGCCGGGCCTTGCCGGACGAGGCTGTGCGCGCGATCATCGCCGCCCAGGTGAACAACCTTGCGCACGGTCGTTCGGGGGTCCGGCTGGAACTGGTGCTTGCGCTGACCGGCTTGCTGGAGCGGGATTGCATTCCCATCGTCCCGGCCGATGGTTCGGTCGGCTACCTTACGCACATGGCCCATATCGGCTTGGTCGTGATCGGCGAAGGCGACGCCCGCCTGGCGGGGGGGACGGTAAGCGGGGCCGATGCGCTTGCGGCGACGGGACTTACGCCACTGGTACTCGAAGCCAAGGAGGGGTTGAGCCTGCTCAACGGCGCGCCCTGTGCCACGGGAATGGGCTGCCTCGCGCTCGCCCGGGCCAGCCGCCTCGTCGCGGTCGCCGATGCGGTGGCGGCGCTCACGCTTGAGGCACTGGGTGCGCAGCGTGCGGCCTTCGCTCCCGCGGTGCTGGCGCTGCGCGAATCGCCGGGCATTTGCGCATCGGGCGCGGCGATTCTTGCCTGGCTGGCGGGCAGCAACCATCTGTCGGGCATAGGAAGACTCCAGGACGCACTGAGCCTGCGCGCGACTCCGCAGGTTCACGGCGCGGTGCGCGATTCGCTGGATCAGGCGGGCGAGGTGGTGAACCGCGAACTGCGGTCGGTGACCGACAATCCGGTGGTGCTGGGAACGCCCGAAATGCCGGTAGTGGCATCCCAGGCGCATGCGGTTGCCACGGGGCTGGCTTTGACGCTCGACGCCCTGGCGGTGGCCGTGGCACAGCTGGGACTTGTTGCCGAACGCCGGCTCGAGCGGCTGATCAATCCGCTGATCAGCGGGCTGCCGGCATTTCTCGCCAGCAACCCAGGGGTGACGACCGGGTTCATGATCGCCCAGTACAGCGCAGCCGCTCTGGTCGCCGACAGCCGGCGACTCTGCGCGCCGGCTAGCCTGGATGGCGGAATTACCTCGGCCATGCAGGAAGACTATCTCGCCCATCCCACGGCGGCGGCGCTCAAACTTCTCGACGTGATCGACAACGTCGAGCGCATACTGGGCATCGAACTCATCGCCGCGACCGAAGCGCAGGATTTCGGCGTGGCCGCAACCGCGCGAGCGCCCGGAACGCAGATGCTTCACGCGCTGGTCCGCGCCCGGGTTGCCCGCTATGCGGACGACCGCCCGCTGGCCGGTCTCATGAACGCCGGCGCCGATCTCGTGCGCACGGATTTACCCGTTGCGCCACCGCCGCCCTGAGTGCCTCAATGTGCCAGAAAGGTGCGAAAGGCGGCGCTTGCGTCAGGCCCGAACATGAGACCCGGCGGTCCGCTCGACTCGATGAGGCCATCGCGCAAATGTACGACCTTGGTCGAGACTTCGCGCGCGAAGGCCATTTCATGCGTGACGATGATCATCGTGCAGCCCTCCCCGGCCAGCGAGCGCATCAGGTCCAGCACTTCGCGGACCCGCTCGGGATCGAGCGCCGACGTCGGTTCATCGAACAGGATCAGCCGGGGATCGGTCGCCAGCGCGCGGGCAATCGCGACGCGCTGCTGCTGTCCGCCCGACAGTTGCATCGGATAATGGCCGTTGTGCCCGTTCATCCCGACCCGTTCGAGCAAGGCCCGCGCACGCTCCCGGGCGGCGGCGCGCGGCACCCCGTGCACGTGGACCGGCGCCTCCATGACGTTTTCCAGCGCCGTCATGTGCGACCACAGGTTGAAGTTCTGGAACACCATGGCGGTCCGCGCACGCAGCGCGCTGAGCGCCCGGCGGTCAGTTACGCTCGCCCGGCCGCGACGGTCGTGTCCGAGTGGCGCACGCTGTCCGGCAACTTCGATGGCACCGGCATCGGGCAGTTCGAGCAGGTTGAGACAGCGCAGGAAAGTGCTCTTGCCTGATCCGCTGCCACCCAGGATGCAGATCACATCGCCTTCATGCGCTTCCAGCGATACGTCCTTGAGCACCTGACGCGCACCGAAGCTTTTGGCGATGCCGGTGGCCTTAAGGACTGTTTCGGCCATTACAGGGTCTCCATCAAAGGCATGTCGGCTGGCGCCTTTTCGACATGCAGCCAGGCCTCGGCCCGGCTGAGGGCGAAAGTGAGCGCGGCATTGATCGCCAGATAGAAGGCCGCCGCGACGCAGAACACATCGAGCGTGCGATAGCTGTGGGCGATCACCTGCTGCGCCACGCCGGTGATGTCGAGCACCGTAATGGTGCTCGCGAGCGAGGTCGACTTGACCATCATGATCAACTCGTTGCCATAGGCCGGGAAGGCGATGCGGGCCAGCGCGGGCCCGATGATCCGCCGGACCATCGGGCCATTGCGCATCCCGCAGGCGCGCGCAGCCTCGATCTGGCCGGGCGGGATGGCAGCGAGCGCGCCGCGCAGCACCTCGCCGATATAAGCCGAACAGCAGCAGGTCATCGCGAAGCAGGCGCAGAACACCGGATTGCGAAAGCCGGTCCACAGAACCGTGTCGCGGATCCACGGGATCGTCGCGAAGCCATAATAGACCATGGCGATCTGCAACAGCAGGGGGGTCCCGCGGAACAGGAAGGTCCAGCCGCGCTGGACCATTCGCAGCGACCGCCATGGCGAAACCGCCAGCGCGACCAGCCCCGTCGCCAGCGCCGTTGCGGCAACTGCAGAGGCGGCGAAGATCAGCAGAGTGACGGGCAAGGCCCGGGTTATCCGGCCCGCCGTCTCGATCAGGAAGGCGATGTGGTCGCTGGTCATGGTCAACGCTTGCTCCAGCGGTGGCTGCGGCGTTCGAGCCGGTTGAATACCACACCGCTGAGCGAGGTCAGGACGAGGTAGAGCACGATCGCGGCGCTGAAGAACAGCAACGGTTCGCGCGTCGATCCGGCGGCGACCAGGCTGGTGCGCATCAGCTCTGCCAGGCCGGTCACCGAAATCAGTGCCGAGTCCTTCAGGTTGAACTGCCAGACGTTGCCCATGGCGGGCAGGATGTTGCGCAGGATCTGCGGCAACAGGATGCGGCGGAAGCCGAGCAAGGGCCCGATGCCCCCCGCCTGTGCAGCCTCCCACTGACCCGGCGCGATCGCCAGCATCCCGCCGCGAAATATCTCGGCCTGATAGGCGGCGGAAACGAGCCCGACGGCAATGCTGCCGGTCAGGAACGGCGGCGGCGAACCGGGATCGGCCAGTCCCAGAGCGGCGCACAGGGATCCGAGCAGCGCCGGCGCGCTGAAATAGAGCAGCAGGATCACCAGCAGTTCCGGCACGCCGCGCAGCACGACGCCGTAGATCGCGACCAGCGCGGCAATTGGCCTGGGCCCGCGCGCGCGCGCCCAGGCGAGCAGCGCCCCCAGCCCCGTACCGGTCGCCATCGAGGTAGCGGCGATCGCCAGTGTCAGTAGGCAGCCATGGACCAGTGCCAACGCCCAGCCGTCCGGTCCGAACCCGAGAAGAACTGGGAGGATCATGGCCCGATGTCTCCTGCCGGCGGGGTCGCATCCATGCTGAACCATTTGAGACCGAGCCTGCGAATAGTGCCATCGGCCATGGCCGCGCCGATCGCTGCGTCGAGTCGAGCTTTGAGGCCGGCATCGGAGTGGCGCAGGGCCAGGGCCTCACCCCGGCCCATGTCGCCTCCGATCACCTCGGGTCCTACCAGTTGCAGCGCCGCGCCATCGTGGGTGGCGAGCAGCGGGCGCATGTAGGCAGCGTCCTCCAGCGTAATATCCAGCCGGCCATTGAGCAGGTCGAGGTCGCGCTCGCCCATGGTATGGTAATATCTTATCGAAACCATATCCTTCAGATAGCGGTCGATGAAGGTATCGTAGGCGCCCGAGATGGCGACGCCGATGACCTTGCCGCGCAGATCGCTGCGCAGCCGCGCGATCCGCGCGTCAAGCCGGGGCGACGGATAATCGAGGTCGAGGTCCACGCCACGCTGCGCGGTGCCGGTCACTGCGTTGTCCTTGCGGCTGACGAAGACACCGGTGGTGAGCGCGTATGGGCGCGTGAAGGCCAGCACGGCCCGGCGCGCGGGAGTGATCTGGACCGAATCGGCAATAACGTCGATCTTGCGGGCGTCGAGGGCCCCGATCATCCCGTCCCAGTCCATCGCCGCCATCCGGCACGACAATTGGGCACGGCGGCAGAGATCCCGCATCAATTCGGGTTCGAAGCCATCCAGCGTGCCGTCCGCGCGCGTGAAATTCCAGGGCGGGAACGCGCCTTCGGTGCCGATGGTGATGAGCGTTTTGCGGCCTTCGGATAAAACGGCCGGTCGGGCTGGCGCGGCGGGTTTGAAGGCAAGCCACACCGCAGCGAGCGCGATGCCGATCAGGAGAAGCGCCAGGCCACCGCCGCGCCGGTTATCGCGACGCATGCGCCGTTCCGGCCGGTTTGTCCGGTGACCCTGCGCAAGTCGGCGAGCGGGACTGCATCAATGGCAATGGCGCTGAAAAAACGGCAATTGCATCGTATCGCCCCCGCATCGCATGTCCGCCCATTGCCGCCTTGCGACGACCCCTGATTAAGATTGTGCCATAGTGACTTTGAACTGTAAATATGTATAGACATATTAAATCGCAAACCGTCGTGCGGGCGCTGACGATGCGGAGCGGCGAGCAAGCTGTGAATGTGATAGGACTATTTGTCGTGCCGGCGTCGGTGACGAGAATGCGCTCAAGGCATGCGAACGATTATCATCGGCGGCGGCGTGATCGGCGTCGCCAGCGCCCTGTTCCTGACCGAGCGGGGAGATTAGCGAGTGTGATCGATGGCGACGACGATCAGCCCGCCTTCGCCATCGCTTGGCACGGCGATCGCCGACGAGGCATCCTCCACCAGCATGGCGTCCAAGGCGGCGAGGCGGTGGTCCTGGTTGCCGATGCCGATCGCCAGATCGCCGAGGGCGACCAAAACGCAGCATCCGGGCAGGCCCAGCAGTTGCTGTGGCGCACACCTGATCCGCTGGACCATCGCGCTGGCCCTGCCGCGCCTTACCATCACGTTGAGATCGCGCACCGGGCCGCCGACCGGCATGCCCGCGACCGGGATGTCGCCGGCAAAGGCGAAGGGCTCGCTGCGGCTGGTCAGCCGGACGGGACCAGACTCGCCCGCGCCACCGCCACCGCCACCGCTCTCAAATGTCAGTGCCAGTTCGCCGTCCAGCACGGTCAGCACCCGGTCGACGCTATCGAAATAGGAAAAGGGCCCCGCCTGCCCGACCTCGGCCACGCTGATCCGCCAGTCGAAATCCGCCAACCCCGCGCCGGCGGGGAAGGTGGCGACCTCGCTGGTCAGGCCGCCGCCGTTCTTCCAGCGCTGCGGATGACGATCCGCCGCCCGCCAGATCCGGATGTGGCTCATCCCAGGATGCCGGGCAGATCCAGACCTTTTTCGCGTGCGCAATCAAGCGCGATCTCATAGCCCGCATCGGCGTGGCGCATGACGCCGGTCGCCGGATCGTTCCACAATACGCGCCCTAGCCGCGCCGCCGCCTCGGGCGTGCCATCAGCGACGATCACCATGCCCGAATGCTGCGAATAGCCCATGCCGACGCCGCCGCCGTGGTGCAGCGAGACCCAGGTCGCGCCGCTCGCGGTATTCAGCAGCGCGTTGAGCAGCGGCCAGTCGGAAACCGCATCGCTGCCGTCCTTCATCGCCTCGGTCTCGCGGTTGGGGCTGGCGACCGAGCCGCTGTCGAGATGGTCGCGGCCGATCACCACCGGGGCCGTGAGTTCGCCGCTGGCCACCATCTCGTTGAAAGCCAGGCCGAGCCGGTGGCGGTCGTCAAGGCCCACCCAGCAGATGCGCGCCGGGAGGCCCTGGAAATGGATCCGCTCGCGCGCCATGTCGAGCCAGCGGTGGAGCTGCGCATCGTCAGGGAGCAATTCCTTCACCTTGGCGTCGGTCCTGTAGATGTCCTCGGGGTCGCCCGACAGCGCCACCCAGCGAAACGGGCCGATGCCGCGGCAGAACAGCGGGCGGATATAAGCGGGGACGAAGCCCGGAAAGTCGAAAGCGTTGGCCACGCCTTCGTCCTTGGCGACCTGGCGGATGTTGTTGCCGTAATCGACCGTCGGCACGCCCGCCGCCTGGAAATCGAGCATTGCTTGCACATGCGTGGCCATCGATGCCTTTGCCGCGGCAGCAACCCCGGCGGGGTCCTGCTCGCGCGAGGCGATCCAGCGCTCGACGGTCCAGCCGGCAGGCAGATAGCCGTTGACCGGATCATGCGCGCTCGTCTGGTCGGTCAGCAGGTCGGGACGGATACCGCGCGCGAAAATTTCGGGCAGCAGTTCGGCGGCGTTGCCCAGCAGCCCGACCGAGACCGGCTTGTTCTCGACCCTGGCCTGCTCGATAATGGCCATGGCCTCGTCGATCGTCGTTGCGCTCCTGTCGAGATAGCCGGTGCGCAGGCGCATGGCGATACGGCTGGGCTGGCACTCGATCGCCAGGCACGACGCGCCCGCCATCACCGCCGCGAGCGGCTGCGCCCCGCCCATGCCGCCCAGCCCTGCCGTCAGCAGCCAGCGCCCGGAAAGGTCGCCATGATAATGCTGGCGGCCCATTTCGACGAATGTCTCGTAAGTGCCTTGCACGATCCCTTGCGTGCCGATGTAAATCCACGAACCTGCGGTCATCTGGCCATACATCGCCAGGCCCTTGCGATCGAGCTCATCGAAATGCTCCCAAGTGGCCCATTTGGGAACCAGGTTCGAATTGGCGATCAACACGCGCGGGGCATCAACGTGAGTCTGGAACACCCCCACCGGCTTGCCTGACTGCACCAGCAACGTCTGATCCGCTTCGAGCCGCTGCAGCACCTTGACGATCGTGTCATAGCTTTTCCAGTCGCGCGCGGCGCGACCGATGCCGCCATAGACGACCAGTTCCTCGGGCCGCTCCGCCACATCCGGGTGAAGGTTGTTCATCAGCATGCGCAGCGGCGCTTCGGTCAGCCAGCTCTTGGCGGAAAGCGTCGTACCGGTGGCGGCCTTAATCACGCGGCTGTTATCGAGACGAATGTTTTCGAGTGTGTTCATAGCTATTCCTCAGCAAAGGCAAGGCAGGCGTTCAAAATTCGCACGATGATCGCTTGCAAAGGCGCCGCGAAGGCCGGATCGAACACCGGCGGCCAGTTGGCTTCGTCCGGGGTGGCGGGTTCGGGCAGATAGCCGCGGATGGCCAGTTCCATCTGGATGGCATGCACCCCCGCATGCGGGCGGCCGTAGTGACGCGTCGTCCACCCGCCCTTGAAGCGGCCGTTCACGACATGATCCAGGCCCGAGGCGGCACAGATGCCGGCGACCGCCGCTTCCATCCCGGCGGCGCAGGTCGTCGAGCCATTGGTGCCGATATTGAACTGCGGCAATTCGCCATCGAACAGGCGCGGGATGCGGCTGCGGATCGAATGGGCGTCATAGAGCACGACGCGCCGGTGTAGCGTGCGCAGCCGGGCCAGTTCGGCCGCCAGCGCGGCGTGATAGGGATCGAACCAGGCCGCCCGGCGCCGGTCGATTTCGGCGGCGTCCGGCTCCTTGCCCGCATAGAGCGGTTCGCCGTCGAAGGTGACGATGGGACATAGCCCGGTGGTCGCCTGTCCCGGATAGAGGGAAGCGCCCGAGGGATCGCGGTTGACATCGATCACGCTGCGCGAAATGGCGGTGCGCACCGTGGTGGCTCCCAGCGCGTGAGCACAGCGATAGAGCTCGTCCACCCACCAGTCGGCATCGCGCCGCGCCAGCCAGGGCGAACGAAAGGCGGCCGCCACATCGGCGAGCCCGGTTCCGGTATGTGGAATCGCGACGATCAAGGGCGCCTCGCCGCGCGTTACCTGCAGCCAGCTCATGCCGCCACGCCCGGCAGCGGCATTCCTGTTGCCGCAACGACCGAGTCCTGGCACGGCGCCACCGGCAAGAGCCCGCGCATCAGCATGGCTTCGAACAGCGCCGGGGTTTCGCTCCGCACGCCCGAGGCCCCTGGGCAAGGCTTGCCAACTTCAGCGCCATCATCAGCAGGGACTGCCCCAAAAGGACAGCGCGCCACCCGTCAAGGCCGACATGACCCGCTTCGCCACCGGACCGGATCAACGCCCCCTCCAGACCCGGGCGTGTAGTGGATTGAACCCCATGCGATAGACCAGTTCGGCGGGATTCTCGATATCCCAGATTGCCAAGTCGCAGCTCTTGCCTGCCTCCAGCGTGCCGATCTCCGCTTCCAGCCCCAGCGCGCGCGCGGCGTTGATCGTCACCCCGGCCAGACACTCGCCTACCGTCAGGCGGAACAGCGTCGCTGCCATGTTCATCGTCAGCAGGATGGAGGTGAGGGGACTGGTGCCGGGATTGCAATCGGTGGCAAGCGCGATGGGCACGCCGGCCGACCGCAAGCCCGCGACCGGCGGGAGCCTGGTTTCGCGGCAAAAATAATAGGCGCCCGGCAGCAGCGTTGCCACCGTGCCTGCCCTGGCCATCGCCGCTATGCCGATTTCGTCGAGATATTCCAGATGATCGGCCGAAAGCGCGCCGTGTTGCGCGGCGAGCTGTGCCCCGTGCAGGTTGGCAAGCTGCTCGGCATGGAGTTTAACCGGCAAGCCGTGCGCCTGCGCGGCGAGGAAAACGCGCTCGACTTGCGCCGGGGAGAAGCCGATTCCCTCGCAAAATGCGTCGACCGCGTCGGCGAGACCCTCGCCGGCGATGGCTGGCAACATGTCCGTGCAAACCATATCGACATAGCGATCGGCGTCGCCGGAGAATTCGGGGGGCAGCGCATGCGCGCCTAGGAAAGTCGTGCGCACGTCGACCTGCCGGACCTCGCCCAGCCGTCGCGCTGCGCGCAACATGCGCGCCTCGGCCTCGTATTCAAGCCCATAGCCGGACTTGATCTCGACGGTGGTGACACCCTCGGCCAGTAGCGCGTCGAGTCGCGGCAAAGCAGCTTCCACCATATCCTCGACACTGCCCGCGCGCGTTGCGCGCATGGTCGAGAGGATCCCGCCACCCGCCCGGGCGATCTCCTCGTAGCTGGCACCGTCCAGCCGCATCTCGAATTCACATGCGCGATCACCCAGATGCACCAGATGGGTGTGGCAGTCGATCAGGCCGGGGGTAATCCACCGGCCATCGCACGAAACGGCCCGATCCTCAGCGAAGGGCGGCGCTCCGGCGGCCGGGCCGGCGTACACGATCCGACCGTCGCGAGCCGCGATAACGCCGTCCCCGACCGGCTCGCCGCCGGTCGCCATGGTCAGCAATCGGGCGTCGCTCCATACGATATCGCAGCGTACGGCACGGTCGGGCATCATGGCGATATCATTGCATCGATCGAACGATATGTATAGACATTATTTCGTCGCATTCCTTCGGCCAGGGACCTCGTCATGCCGCTTCATCCCGCTCCGTTATACTTCCGCGAAGCCCTCCTGGCCGGCGGCTGGGCCCGTGACGTTCGCCTTGAAATCCGCGACGGACTGATCACGCGGATCGAGCGCGGGGTGGCCCCTGTCGCCGGTGATGACATCCACTCGATCGCCCTGCCGGGACTGCCCAACCTGCACAGCCATGCCTTCCAGCGCGGCATGGCGGGGCTTGCCGAGCGGCGTGGGGGCGGCAACGACAGTTTCTGGACCTGGCGCGAGGTGATGTATCGGTTCGTCGATCGCCTTGACCCGGACGACATGCGCGCCATCGCGGCGCTCGCCTACATGGAGATGCTCGAGAGCGGCTTCACCCGGGCCGGCGAATTCCACTATCTGCACCATGCGCCGGATGGAAACCCCTATGCCGATCCGGCCGAAATGGCGGCGGCTATTGCCGCGGCCGCCGCCGAGACGGGCATCGCGCTCACCCTGCTTCCGGTGTATTATGCCCACTCCGGGTTCGGCGGACTGCCGCCCGGCGATGGCCAGCGCCGCTTCATTTGCGACATCGATCGGTTCGCACAGCTGCGGGCCGGCTGTCAGGCCGCGCTGGCTTGCCTGCCCGATGCGGTGCTGGGCGTGGCACCGCATTCGCTGCGCGCGGTGACCGCCGCAGAACTGGACGAAGTGCTGGCGCTCGCGGACGATGGTCCTGTTCACATTCACATTGCCGAGCAGACGCGCGAGGTCGACGATTGCCTGGCCTGGAGCGGGCAGCGCCCGGTGGCGTATCTGCTCGACCACGCCGCTGTGAACGATCGCTGGTGCCTGGTCCACGCCACCCATATGGACAGCACCGAATGCGTGCGGCTTGCCGCCAGCGGCGCGGTCGCCGGCCTGTGCCCGATCACCGAGGCGAATCTGGGCGACGGGTTGTTTCCAGTTGGCCCGTTCCTCGCCGCAGGTGGGTGCTATGGCATCGGCAGCGATTCAAACGTGCTGATCGACGCCGCGGAAGAGTTGCGCCTGCTCGAATATGGCCAGCGGCTGCAAGCGCGCGGGCGCAATATTCTGGCCGGAGCGGACCATGCGAGTACCGGGGCGGGAATGTGCGGTGCCGCGCTCGCCGGCGGCGCGCGCGCGCTTGGCGTGGCAGCGGGGCTTGCCGAAGGACTTGCTGCCGATATCGTCAGCCTCGATTGTGGCCATCCCTCGCTGATCGGCCGGAGCCAGGACAGCCTGCTCGACAGCTGGGTGTTCGCTGCGGGGCGCGCTGCGGTCGATTGTGTCTGGCGGCGCGGCCAAAGAATCGTTAGCAGGGGCCGGCACGAGGCACGCGAGGACATCGTCGCGCGCTATCGCGGAACCCTTTCAAGGTTGCTTCGATGACCGCGACGGCGCTGCACGAACGCATCCGCACCGACATCGAATCCCGGATCATTTCAGGCGCGCTCAAGCCGGGCGACAAGATCCCGTCCGAGATGGAATTGATGGGCCACTACGACTGCTCGCGCATGACGGTGAACAAGGCGCTATCGTCGCTGAGTTCGGCCGGTCTGCTGAATCGGCGCAAGCGCGCGGGTTCTTTCGTCGCCCGCCCCCGCACCGTCGCGATGATGCTCGACGTGCCCGATTTGCCGACCGAACTTGCCAGGCGCGGCAAGGTCTACGGGTTTCGGCTGCTGCACCGCCGGATCTCGGATACCAAGTACCGCCGGGCGATTGCCGAGAAGATCGGTTGCGAGGGCCGTGTGCTGGTCACCCAGGGTGTTCATTTCGCCGACGATGTTCCGGTCGCCTACGAGGAACGCCTCGTCAGTCTGGCTGCGGTGCCGGAAATCGAGACCCAGCATTTCGTCAATGAACCGCCGGGCACATGGCTGTTGCGCCATATCCCCTGGACCGAAGCGGAAAACCGCATCAGCGCGCAGGCCGCCGATGCCGTGTCCGCCCGCGCGCTCAAGATCGACGAAGGCGCTCCTTGCCTGAGCGTCGAACGCCGCACCTGGCGCGCTGCCGAATGCATTACCTATGTGCGTCAGCTATACGTCGCCCATTCCTACGAATTGATCGCAAGATTTGGCCCGATGACGAAGGGATGATCCGATCCGACCTGGCGGTTCCGCGCAGCAAAAGCGCAACCTGGGCGAGGTCCAGTCCCAGGACCGGCGCTGGAGCATGAGGCGACGCACATACACACAGACACCGTAGCTGAGGTCACTCGCCGCTCGCCGCGCATCGTGGCCCGTCGTCGCGCCGATGGCACCCCCCCGCCTTGCCATCAAGACCCGGCTAGACTCAAATCCGACCGAGTTGAATCGGGGGATTCCCATTTGGCTGATTTTTCTGATTGAAGCTTCTGGCTGGGATTGGAGGCCAGTATGCGATGGGCAAGCCGTATTCTGATGATTTGCGGGTGCGTGTTGTTGCGGCGATGGGGGGCGGCGGCAACTGCCGGAGTGTGGGAGCGGCATTTGGAGCGGCCCCGAGCACGGCCGGGAACTGGCATCGTCTTACCGGCGAACACAGAGCTACTCGGCGCGCTCGAAGGGCGGAGATCACCGCTCCAAGCTGTTGGATCATGAGGCTCATGTTGCCGCTCTACTGGCAGCCAAAAACGACCTGCGCCTGATCGATGTAGAGGCCGTTCTTGCGGAGCGGGGCGTGCCAGTGAGTTGGTCGGCCGTCAGGCGGACAGTGAAGCATTTGGGACTTTGCCCTAAAAAAACGATATTCGCGACGGAACAGAGCCTGCCCTGAACTTGATTCAGGGATCGCCCTGACGTCGCATTGGCGCGGCAGCTGTGGGAAGCGGCACAGCCAGGCCTCGACTTTGCCCGCCTCGTGTTCGTCGACGAGACGGCACCAAAACTGCGATGACCCGCAGCCATGGCTGGGGCCACAAGGGCAGGAAGCTTTTTGCCAAGGCTCCACATGGGCATTGGATGACGTCCATCTTGTCTCAGCCTCTTTTCACCAGCGGCTATGCGCGCTCGGTTATCCGCCAGGCCCAGGAGCAAAACGAGGCGGACCGTCTGGGAATCGAGGCGGCGCGTCGATCGATGATCCAGGCAACGAGCAACGCCTGGAATCAAGTGTTGACTCAGCGCAGAAATATCGAAACCCGGGGGTCACAACGGGATGCTGCCAAACTGGCATTTTGGGCACACGGGTAGAATATCGTGCCGGCGAACGTTCCACGCTTGACGTGCTGATTGCTAAGGAAGTGTTGCGCGACGCAGAACTCGCGCGACTCAATGCCATGATAGCTATCTGAACGAAGCCCTGCGCTTGCGCTATATCGGCCGGCTCGATGCAGCCGACATCATTGCCAGCCTTCCCCGCTACGATCCTGCAAATCATTTCAGAAACATCGAGCACAAGGGCGCAATGCCCTGGGAGCCGCTCGTGAGGATGCTCGATGGCATCCAGCTTGCCTCGCCTCGCCAGAATTACATTCCCGCTCTTGTCGCCGCCACAGAGCCATCAATGGGCCGGGGAGATTATCTGCCGCCCGGTACCCAACCTATTTCTCGCGTTCCCATCACGGCTGTACCCGGAACGGCCAGGGGAGTGCCGGCGCCCGCATTGGAGGCAAACGATGGTCAATCGGAACCTTAAACTAATCATCCGGCATCAGTTCGACCACTGCCGTTTGTGGACGACTGTGGGGCTGAGTGTGGGGCCGATCAAGGAATTATTATTTTTAAAATTTTATATCAATTAGATATGTATAATTTGCTAGAGTCTTTCCGACTTACGTCTTAACCGGAAAGACTCTACTCCCTCCCGCACTTACGGTCGCGACGAGCCAATCTCAGAGCTGATCCCGGCCATGCTCGCTACTTTTCTGGAAAGCGACCGCTCGTTCACGCGCGGCCGTGCCGGTGGCAAATGATGCCTGCCGATCAGCCAGAGCGCTTCGTCAAGATCGAGGAGGTCAAGCGCCGCGTTGGCCTGGGGAAGTCGATGATCTATCGGCTCATCCAGGAGGGGAAATTTCCGCCGCCATACAAAATCTCGCGCTCAGCTTCGCGCTGGAGCGATCAGGAGATTGACACATGGATCGCAGTCGTGAAGGACGGCTTCGAAGCGAAACGACGAAAATTTTGAGGTGTTTCGCGATCCGCAAAGGCGGAGGTCGGAATGCAGGACGGAAGCTTGCGCTCCTATAGCCGCCGTTCACAGTTCGGGCCGGGTGCCCAGAACGTGCCGTTCATTCAGCTGTCCGAAGCGGCTCTCCTGTGGTGGTGGTGGGAGAGCCAGACAGAGTTAAATTTCAGTTCGCTAGGACAGCGTTAATGCATCGTCGATGTCGACGCCAAGGTAGCGAACGGTATTTTCGATTTTGCTGTGGCCGAGCGGGCACGATTCATAATGCACCTCATGTTAACTTATTGAAAACCAAAGGCCTGCTGGTCGGGATTTGGTGTTAGCGGAACCGCTGGCCGTCTTCTTCCGGCGAAGCCGGTCAGATCTGCGGCCTTGATCACCCAGGGAGCACCGGGACAGACCTGTCGGCCAGGAATGGTGCCGCGGCGTAGCATGCGCAACGCCGTCATATTACACACGCCCACGATCTTCGCCGCGTCTTCGAGCCTGATCTCGCCGCGTTCGGCCCATTCTTCCCGGCGGAACCCTGCAATTTCGTGGTGATGGCGAAATCCGCGGACGCGTTCCTGCGTCCAGGCGTTGCCGTATCCGGTGGCGACCTTGATGCGATTGAGCAGGAGCGCGATTTGGCGATCGGGCATCAGCCGGGCCAGTTCACGCATCAGCGCGATAGTGTCATCGGGAATGCGAGGATTGTGCCGCCCAGCGGCATTGAGGCGCAGCTTCACGTTGAGTTCGGTGTGGTCTCCGCCCTGCCAGTGCAGGACGGCGTGGATGATCGCGCCATCCCGGCGCACGATGACCTCCGACAGCGCTGTGCGCAAAATGCGCTTGCGTGTCGCTGCCGTTGCGGCCGGGTGCAACCAGGCGCGTTCGAGATCGGCGCCAAGCGCCAGAAGTTGCTCCCGCTCCAGTTC
>CAXTOS010000009.1:0-42551 GCA_964245935.1 uncultured Novosphingobium sp. | reverse complement strand
CGGGCGGGGGAGCGGGCTGGCACCGACTCGACGTAAGTCGGAAAGACTCTAACGCCCCGCCGCCTTCAGGGTGTCGTTGGCGCGATTGCGGTCGGGCAATTTGTGGTCGGGATCGATGGTCGCGCTGGCCACCCGCCGCCCCGGCGGCACGATCACGCTGGTCGCGGCGCTGCGAATCCAGCTTTCGACCGGAAGTTGCCAGTCGCCATGCGTGCCGTCGGCAAAATCGACGCGCAGCGTGGCGGGCATCACCAGCCGGTCGTGACTGCCGACGGTAATCTCCGTCCCGTTGGCTGCATCACCCTTCACCGGCGCGATCGCGTCCACCGCCAGATCCAGCGCCCAGTTGTTGGCATACCAGCCGCGCCACCACCACGACAGATCCTCGCCGCCGCCGCTGTCCATGGCGCGGAAGAAATCGGCGGGCTGCGGATGCTTGTACGCCCAGGCGGCGATGAACCGGCGGAACGCGGGATCGAAGCGGTCCGGGCCCAGGATTTGCTCGCGCAGCAGCACCAGGCCGAGCGCCGATTTGAAATAGGTGACCGGATGGCGGTAGGGTTCGGCAATCGAATCGGCGCGAGTCAGGATGACCGGGGCGCCGGGATCGGCGATCACCGGTAAGATCTCGTCCACCGGATTGCCGCCGCCGGGCGCATATTCGGAATCGCGCTTGGGCGCATATTCGCCATGGTTGAAATCGTCCGACTGATACACGTCGATGAAGGTGTTGAAGCCTTCGTCCATCCACGCGTCGCGGCGTTCGTCAAAGCCGACGATCATCGGAAAATAGCTGTGGCCGATCTCGTGCGCGGTGATCCAGAACAGCGCCTTGCCCTGGTCGCCGATGCCATCGAACAGGATGCCGGGATATTCCATGCCGCTGGCCGGCCCGGCCACGTTGATCGCCACCGGCCACGGGTATGAGTACCAGCGCCTGGAATAATTTTCGAGGCTGTCCTTCAGATATTCGGTCGAGCGGCCCCACGCGCCCGGCCCGGCGCTTTCCGCCGGATAAAACGACATGGCGAGCGCAGCTTTGCGCCCCGGCAGATTGATCCGTGCCGCATCCCAGATGAAGGCCGCGGACGCGCTGAAGGCGACATCGCGGGTATCGTTCATGTGGAAGTGCCAGGTGCGGGTGCCACCCGGATGCGCAGCCGCAGCGGCGATTTCGCCGGGGGCGCGGATCATCACCGTGGCATCGCTGCTGCGGGCCTGAACGAGCCGCGCCTGCTCGGCAATGGTCAGTACATCGCCCGGATTGACCAGTTCGCCCGAGCCCGCAACGAGCATGTTGGCAGGCAGGGTGATGAAATAGTCGAAGTTGCCATATTCGAGATAAAACTCCTGCGCCAGATAAGGCAGCGTGTCCCAGCCGCGCAGGTCGTCGTAAACGGCCATGCGCGGATACCATTGCCCCATGTCGTAAATCGCCCCGGCCTTCGCCCTGCCCCAGCCCATGCGGCCGCCCCAGTCCCCCGGAATGGCAAAATGCCAGGCGATGCGCAGCTGGAGCTTTGCGCCATGGCCGGCCAACATTCTTGGCAGCGTGACGCGCAGCCGGGTGTCGCTGACCAGACCGGGCGCCGGCGCAAACGTGCCGCCATCGGCGATCTCCACCTTGTCGAGCACGAAGCCGTCGCCCGGCGGATGCGGATAGCTGCCGGCAAAATCGCTGCGGCTATTCGCCCGGTAGATATTCTGATCGAGTTGCAGCCACAGATCGGCCAGTTCGTCGGGGCTGTTGTTGGTGTAGGTGATGACTTCCTCGCCGCGCAGCATGGGCGCTGGCGCAGCGGGGTCCAGCGTTGCGTGGATCTGGTAATCGGCGCGGTTCTGCCAGTATTGCGGCCCGGGCAGGCCATTCGACGAACGATAGCCATTGACCGCCTGGCCCATGTCGAACGGCGCAAAGGCTGCGCGCGGGTCATATTGCGCCAGCGCGGAAGAGGCTGCGCACACCAGCCCGGCAGCAGGCAAGAACAATCGTGACCGGAGCAGGGGCAAGCGCATGTTCGGACGATCTCCTGGTGCCTGGCAGCCGGCAAATGCCCGGGCGTGTCAGCCGCCGCCTGATACTATCACGACGGCTCGTTCTCCATGCCATGCATATTGCCGTCGGACAGGCCGAAATGATGGCCGACCTCATGGACGATGACATGCGTCACCATCTCCTCCAGGGTAACCTGCCGCCGCTGCCACGCGCGGAGCAACGGGCGGCGAAACAGCGAAATGACGCTGGGCAGATCGCCCGATGACCAGATCGACTGCCGGGGCAGCGGCCGCCCGTGATACAGCCCGATGAGATCCCAGGGATTGACCAGGCCCACGGCTGCCAGCATTTCGGGTTCGGCAAAATCCTGGACGCGAAACACCACATCGACCAGATGTTCGCGGAACGCGGCGGGAAGCCGCTCCACCGCCGCATGCGCCAGTCGCTCGATGGTCTCGGCATCGGGCAGGTTTTGCAGATTTTCGCTCATGGCCCGGATATGGGATGGATGGATGAAATTGAAACCGGGCTTGGCCACATGTTACGCCGGCGCATCCTTCGGCCTGGCCAGCAAACCCAGGACAGCCGCGGCCAAACCCGCTGCGGCGCCCACGCCCAGCGCCCAGCGCGGCCCGGCGTGGTCGGCGATCCAGCCGACGATGGGCGCGCCGATCAGCGTGCCGCCCAGCGCGATCCCGACGCGCAGTGCCATCACCCGGCCGCGCATCGATCGCTCGGTCGACAGCTGCATCAGGCTGTTGGTGGTGTTGGTAAAGGTCAGCGATGCGACGCCGATCACCACCAGCGCGCCGGCGAACCACCAATAGCCCGGTGCCAGCGCCGCCAGCGTGCACCCCAGGCCGAACCCGGCGGCGCCGATCAACAGCGCGCCGAACTGCGGGCGCGCGCGCCCGGCGCTGAAGAACGCGCCGGATAACGAGCCGACCGCCATGATCGAGGACAAGATGCCGAAGCCGCGCGCGTCGCTGTGGAACACCCCCACCGCCATGGTCGAGATGAAGATCGGGAAGTTGAGCCCGAAGGTGCCGATCAGGAACAGCATGGCCAATATGGTTTGCAGGTCGGGCCGTCCCCGGACATAGCGCAGCGCATCGCCAAAGCCGCTTTCGCTGCGATGCGCGCGCAAATGCGGGCGCAGTTCAGCGGTGCGCAACATCAGCAACGCCGCCAGCACCGCCAGAAACGACACGCCATTGGCCACGAACGCCCAGCCGGTGCCGATCCACGCGATCACCAGACCGGCGACGGCCGGGCCAACCATCCGCGCGGCATTGAACGAGGTGGAATTGAGCGCCACGGCATTGGCCAGATCTTCGTCCCCGACCAGTTCGGCGACGAAAGTCTGGCGGACCGGCGCATCGAACGCGGCGGCACTGCCGAACAGGAAGGCAAACAGATAGACCTGCCACAATTGCACCAGCCCCAGCACCGTCAGCAGACCCAGCGCCAGCGCCAGCAGGGCCATCGCGGTTTGGGTCGCGATCAGGATCTTGCGCTGGTTGTAGCGATCGGCAGCGACGCCGGTGAACGGCAGCCACAGCAATTGCGGGCCGAATTGCAGCGCCATCACGATGCCCACGGCGGTGGCGTTGTGATGAGTCAACTGAGTCAGCACCAGCCAGTCCTGCGCCGTACGCTGCACCCAGGTGCCGATGTTGGAGACGAATGCGCCTGTCACCCACATGCGGTAATTGGGGCTGCGCAGGCTGCGGAAACGATGGGAATTTGCCCGGGCGATCATGTTCGGATCGGGCAGTGTTTTTGGTCCTTGATCGCCATGCGCCGCCGTGTGGCGAAAAGGGGCGGGCGGTTCAATGTTTGTTTTGCAGCCGCCCGCTTTCCATTCAGCCGACGCTTCCTACATGGGCCGCACCAAATCCATCGAGGAACAAAGCGCATGAAACTGACCGGCAATACCATCCTGATCACGGGCGGCGGCTCGGGCATCGGCGAAGCGCTGGCCCAGCGGCTTCACGACCTGGGCAATACGGTGATCGTCGCCGGGCGTCGGCAGGAGGCGCTGGATCGCGCCATCGCCGGGCGGCCGAATATGCACGCGCTGGTGCTCGATGTCGAAACCGCAGAGGGCGTTGCCGACTTTGCCCGGCGACTGCTGGCCGCGCATCCCGCCGTGAACGTGCTGGTCAACAATGCCGGCATCATGTCTTCCGAGGTGCTTTACCGCGCGCGCGACCTTGGCAACGCCGAAGCGATCATCGCCATCAATCTGCTCGGCCCGATCCGGATGATCGACGCGCTGGTTGAGCACTTGTCCGCCCAGCCGGGCGCGGCCATCATCAATGTGACTTCGGGACTGGCCTTCGTCCCGCTGAACAGCGCGCCCACCTATAGCGCCACCAAGGCGGCGCTTCGTTCCTATACCTTGTCCCTGCGCGACGTGCTGAAGGGCAAGGTCGAGGTCATCGAACTGGCGCCGCCGGGGGTGCAGACCGACCTGACTCCGGGCCAGGCGACACGCCCCGGCTATCAGCCGCTCGCCGCATTCGCCGACGAGATCATGAGCCTGTGGGCGCAGGAACCGACCCCGAAGGAGTTGCTGGCCAAGCAGGTCGAGGCTCTGCGCTTTGCGGAAGCGAATGGCCGTTTCGATGAAACGCTCGCACAATTGAACGGAGCGGCAGCCCGGTCCCGCGCCTCGCAGCATTGAAGCACCATCAAGTCGTTGTTTTTGCGTGATACCAGCATAAACACCGGTACCCGCTCTAGGTCATCGCGCTAACCGAACGGATCGTCGAACCCGGTCGCGTAATGCGCGATCGCCATGGTCGAGAATTGCGCGTTTACCCGGATGCAGCTCGGAAACACGCTGGCGTCGGTGACCAGCACATTGGCGGTGCCATGGACCCGGCAATCGCTATCGACCACGCCCATTTCCGGGTCGGCGTTGATCGGATTGCCGCCGTGGGCATGCGAGGACGACACGGTGACATCGTCGGTTTCCTGGATCGCGGCTTCGAAAAAGGCGTCGATGTCCATGTCCGGGGTCAGCGTCTGGCCGCGCAGCAGCGCCGGCCAGACCTCCAGCGCACCGCCGGCGAAATGTACCCTGGTCAGCGTCGCAGCGGCCCGGCGCAGCAATTCCAGATCGTCCCGGGTCAGCTTGAATTCCAGCTTGCCGTCAACGATCGACCCGCGCCGGTCAGCTGGAAACAGCACGCCGGCCGAACAGATACGGTCATAGGCGCGCATCCGCCGGTCCATGTCGCCGAACCAGCCGGGCATCAGCGAAGCCATCGACAGCGGCGGCTGGAAATGCGATTCCAGCAGGAAATCGCCGCAATCGACCATCGTTGCCATCTGGTCTTCGTCCCAGGCGGGTGACACGCCTGCCGGCATCAGCGCGATGACCGGGGAGGCGACGTTCATCGAAATCTGCTGGCCGGTGCCGGCGATGCCGCTGCGATCGAGCAGCAGCGACGAGGCAATCGTGCCGGCCGCCACGACGACGCCTTTTCCGGCAGCGATGACATGCTCGCCCCCGTCCTCGTCGGTCACCACCACGCCGACCGCGCGCCGCTGAAGCCGCTCGCCATCCTCCCACACGATGCGGTCCACCCGCGTCTCGGCCAGGATCAGCGCGCCGTGGTTGGCGGTGGCATCGGGCAGATAGGTCTGCGCCATGCCCAGCTTGCGCCCATAGGGGCAGCCGGTGTTGCAATAACCGCAGTACGCGCAGGGGGTGGGGCTGTCTGCCGGGCCAAAATTCTTGGCGAACCACCCCGCAGGCGCGCGCCGGGCCCAGGGCTCGTCATGCGCCGCAGCGAATTGCGCCCAGCCACGCAGCAGATGCGGGCCATTGCTGCGCGAACTGCGCGGCTCGATCCGGCGAATTTGAAGATAATCCTGCACCGCCTGATAGGCTTGGGCGAAGCGCAGTTCATCCAGCCCGGCACCGGTCTCGCGCCATTTGGCCAGGGGGTTCGGCGCGTCCGGATGGTTCAGTGGATCGCCATGCATGCGGATGCAGATGCCGTTGTTGATGGTTGGCGATCCGCCGACATTGCGCCCCTGAAAGACGATAATGGCATTGTCGCTGGTCGTCTGCAGCGCGCCATGCTTGAACAGCTGCGCAGCCATGCGGCGCTCTTCATGCGTGATATTGTCGGACGGGTAATGCGGCCCGGCCTCGATGATCAGCACCTTGTGGCCCCGTCTGGCCAGGTTCAGCGCGGACACCGCCCCGCCCGAGCCCGAGCCGACGACGATCACGTCGATGTCATCGAAGGGATGTTCGATCCCGACGATATGACGCGGGTCGATCTCGCGCCCCGGCACGCGCGTGATCCCGACCTGGCCCGGCGGCGTGCGGTCGCGGAACCGGGGCAGGGTAAAGCCGATCTGGTGCAGGACCGGATTGTGTTCGTTGGCGATCTGCCCGAGTGCGAGCGGATCGCCGTTGCCGACCGGATCCTGCCAGTGACCGTAATAGCAGAAATACAGGATCGATTTCAGCCGGGCCAGTTCCTGCAACGCCTCGCACCGGGTTTGCTGCATGCGGTGGCGCAAGCGCTCCTTGCGCCCGGCCACTGACAATTCCTCGAAAAACGGCGCCATGGCGATCTGGGCAAGGCTCGCCGCCAGGCTGAGTTCCTGCGCCTTGGTGCCGCCGATCATGCCGACCAGTTCCTGCATGTTCTCGACCACCTGATCGACGCTGATCGCCATCTCGGCAAAATCGTCGAACAGCGCCTCGGCCATGGAGCGCAGGAACTTCAGCTGAATGTGGTCGAATGGCAATTGCCCGGTCGTCACCTGGCGTTCTCCCCGTGGGTTGGATGGTGCGACCGGCAGATTTTGTCATGAAGTCGAGAGGCGCTGCCGCAGGGGTTAGCCCTCTCCCCCGAGAGGGCTTCAAGACTAGCATGGCTTTGCCACAGCCCAAGCGATTTGCGCGTCATTGCTCAACCAAATGCCGGAGCATGTGCTCGCGCAGCAGCGGAGCGTAGTCGGCAAAGCCGGTGGTGGCGCCGGCCAGGTTCTTGCCCGCATCGTCGAGACTCCGCAATTCCAGCGCCGCAGCACAGGCCGGGGATGCGGCGAAGGCCGCGCATTCCGCCGCCGACATCGGGCCGCCCTGCCGGGCCAGGGTATGGCGCGAGGCATCGGACAGCAGGTCATGATATTCTGGCCGGGTTGCGACCAGATAGCGTTTGGCGGCGACATGCTGGCGGATCGGCTCTGCGATGCCCGCACCGAACAGCGGTTCGAGCAGATCGGCGGAGAGCTGCTCATGCGCGGTTTCGCCCATCCCCCAGCCGATGTCATGCAGCAGCGCGGAGATCACCATCGCATCGTCCAGCTGGCGCCCAACCGCCAGCTCGGCGCATTGCAGCATATGATCGCGGATGCTGACCTCCTCGCCATAGGACCGGGCCATCGCGACGCCGTCGAACAGGGCGGCCAGGTGTCGAAGTTCACGAGTGGCGCGTAGATGCGGGTGCATTACCGCTTCACGGCGAAATGGCGCCGGAAGAACACCGCGGCCAGTGCGAGCAGCGCCAGCCCGATAATACAGGTAGCCAACCCGGCATCGATCAGAAAATGGGTCCAGGCGAGATGCAGCCCACCGAAATTCTTTACCATCAGTAGTGCCACCGAGCCCACATAGCCACTCGAATCGGCGACATAGATCAGGAAACCGGCATTGCCGACTTCTCCGGTGACTGCCACCAGCCGATCGAACAACAAGCCGTTGAACGGGGTATAAGCCAGATACAGCCCGCCGCCAAGCGCGACCATCCAGCCGACCGGGCCGAGCAGATGGGCGACGAAGGCCAGTGATGCCAGCCCGGTGATCGCCAGGCCCAGCCCGACCAGCCCGAAATTGGCGGCCAGTGCCCGGCCATTGTCGCGCACCAGCGCCAGCGAGGCCAGCGCCGCCAGCACCACCACGCCGACCGGCAGCTCGGTCCAGGCGAAGATATCGGCATTGCCGCCCAGCCCTTGCTCCACCCAGATATCGGCGGCGAAATTATCACGAAAATCGCGCAGCGCGGTCAGCATCACATAGATCGCGATCAGCGCCACCAGCCCCGGCCCGACGCGCCACAGCAGGCGCCCCCGCGCCGCTGCATCCATCGGCACGCGCCGGACCCGCGCGGCCACATCGCCGGCATCGGGCGGCGGCAGCACCGACAGCCCGGCCAGGCACAGGAACAGCAACGGCGCGAAGATCAGCCCGGTCACCGCCGGCATCCAGAACTGGCTGACCCCGCCATGCAGAATCACCGAGGCGCCGACCGTCTTGACCACGCCCGAGGACAGAATGAAGCTGGCGCACAGCATTGCGCCGATCAGTTCGGACTGACGGCGCCCCTCGACGAAGCCAAATACCATGCCCCAGACCATGCCGAGCGCGAGTCCGTCCAGGAACAGGCAGGCGATATTCCAGGGGACGGGGATCAGCGCGAAGCCGACCAACGCCGCCTCGGCCACGCCGATCTGGATCAGGATGCCGGCGATGCGACGGCCGGCGGGCAGTTCGGCGATCACCTTGACCCCGATCAGCTTGGCGAGCGCATAACCGACTACTTGCGCGATCACCAGAGCGATCTTGTAATCGACGCCGGCCCCGCCGACCGGTGCGACGTTCGCGAAACCGGCTACCGCGAACGGCTTGCGAAACGCGTACATCGCAAAATAGGTGCCAAAGCACATGAGCCCGGCGTAAAGCGCGAACACCGGCGCGGGCGCGCGTTCCAGCCAGCCTTGCACGCCGCCGGTCCGGGACGGTGCGGCGGGCGACACGATCATGCCTGGGCAATTCTGCGGGCTATTTCGTGCACGACCGGCATCAGTTCCGAGATATCCTCGATCACGAAATCGGCCCCGGCCGCCTTCAGCCGCGCCTCGGCCAGCGCCAGCGCGGCGTCGCGCGCGGCTTTACCCATTGCCCGGTAACCGGCGAGATCGAGCCCCACCTCATTGCCCGATCCCGACAGGCCCACAGTCCAGCAGCCGGCATTGCGCCCTTCCTCGATCCCCACCGGGGCGTCGTCGACCTTGATGCAGGCGCGCGCGGGCCAGACATCCAGCGCAATCATCGCCGCCCAGCTCATGAACGGCGCGGGCCGTCCGCTGGGGGTTTCGCCCGCGCAGATCACCACGTCGGGGGCATAGCCCTGCGCGGCGGCGGCCGGCTCGATCCCGCGCATCATCTGGCGGGTGTAGCCGGTGCCCGAACCGATCCGCACGCCCAGCTGGCGCAGCGAGTCCACGGTGGCGGCGGCGCCGGGGATCAGGGTGGCAGCGCGCGTGGCGGCTGCTTCCATGGCCGGCTCCAGCCTGGCGTAGAGCTGCGCCACGTCTTCCTCGCCCGGCGTGCGACCCGTGGCTTCATGCCAGCGGGCAGTGACGCCCGGCATGGCCAGGATGGCGCGCAGATGGTCGAGCTTGGCCTTGCCCATGTCGGCGCGCGCCTCGGCCGGGTTCAGCGCGATCCCTTGGGCGGCGAAGACATCGATCAGGGCCTCGACCGGGGCCATGCAGCCGAAATCGATGACCGTGCCCGCCCAGTCGAAGATGACTGCCTTGACCGGAAAGGGGTGGGCAGGGTCGGTCATGGCATAACTCCGTCAAACAGGTCGGCGATCACCCGCTCTGCGATCCCGAAGCCGATAGAGGCGCCGGTGCCGCTGGTGACGATCACCAGTCGCACCGCAGGCGCGGGCGCATCGATCAGATAGGTGCGATCGGCGGCGACCGCGTAAGTGCCGGTCCAGCGTTCCACGACCGGCGGCGCGGGATGGCCCAGGGCGCGGGCATATTCGTCGAGAATGTCGTCCTCCGCGCTGGCCGGCGCAAAGGGCGGGGGCAGCAGGTCATAATGGTGGCTGTCGCCGACGATCAGCGTGCCGTCGGCCCCCTGCGCGACAATCAGGTGAACGCCATTGGCAAAGAGTCGCGGCTGCTCGGCGCGCAGCCTGGTTTCCAGTGCGCGCGCCGCCGGCAGGTCGCCATAGCCGCGATAGCGCACCAGGCTGAGGTCGCTCATCAGCGCCGCCGGCAGCCGGTAGCCGGGATCAGCGAGCTTCAGCATCGACAGCCGGCACCGCGTCAGCCCATGGCTGGCGAGCCGCTCGGGATAGAGCGTGGAAAAATCATCACCGGGGCACACCACCACTGCGCCCGCCTCAACCACCCCGCGCGAGGTTTCCAGCCGCGGCGGGGCGGCGCAATGGACGGCGGTTTCGGTCAAAAATGTGACACCGTGATGCTCGGCTAGCCACGCGGTTAGCAGCGGGATGGCGGTACGCGATTCGACGCGCAATTCGTGCGGGCTGTGCAGCGCGCCCAGCAGATCGGGGCCACCCAGCCCCGCGCAATCATCGCGGAACCCGGCTTGGGACAATTGCCGGCAGCCTTCGCCCATCTCGGTGGCCAGGAATGCCTCGATTACCGCTATCGCCTCGGCAGAGCGAGCGGTTAGATACAGCCCGCGTTGTTCGATCGGAATGCCGGCGAGGGCCGCGATTTCGGCCCACAGATCCCGCGTGCGTCGCGCCAGCGTCCAGCTGTCACCGCGCGCCTGCCCGGTGACCGTGATAAAGCCGAAATTACGGATCGAGGCACCGTTGGCATGGGCATCGCGCTCGATCACCACCACCCGCTTGCCCGCGCGCGCGCCGATCGTCGCATGGGCCAGCCCAATGATCCCGCCGCCGACCACGGCCAGATCGTAGGGGGCGTTCATGCGCGCCAGCCCTCGACGGCATCACCGAGCGCATCTTTCAGCGGTCCCAGCCACGGCTCGAACTTGCGCCACTGGTCGACGCCGTCCCGGTTGACCGGGCGGCGGACCTGCTCGCTCGACGGGGTGCGCACCGCGCGCTCAGTGCGGTGGAAGTCGAGGCACGCCGGCTCGAAATCCAGACCGCAATGCGTCAGCAACCGGCGTACCTGGCTGTCCAGATCGTCGATCACATCGTCATTGATCATCCGCAATATCTTGCCGGGCAGCGCCGCATCCCAGTGCCGCATCAGCTCGAGATAGGTGCGATAATAGCGCGCGATGTCCTCGATCGAATAGGTGAATTCCTGCCCCTGCGCGAATAGCTGCTTGAAGTTTGAAAAGCAGCAGGCCATCGGTTCGCGGCGGGCGTCGATGATCGTGGCATTCGGCAGGATCAGATGGATCAGGCCGATGTGCCGGAAATTGTTCGGCATCTTGTCGATGAACAGCGGCCGCTGCAACGCGCGGTGGACGCGCGTCTCGGCCAGATAGCGTTCGCCCAGTTCGCGCGCCTGCGGCTCGGTCAGCTCGGCCATCGTGCCGGGATAGCGCGGATTGTCCTCTTCGCGATCGCGGCCATGCAGGTCGAGCGCGATCCGGTGGATATCGGGCAGTTCGTGAGTACCCTCGATCAGCGGGTGACTGGCCAGGATCTGCTCGATCAACGTGGAGCCTGCACGCGGCAGGCCCAGGATAAAGATCGGATCGCGCGCTGGCTCCCCCCAACCGGCGCGGGCGGCGAAGAATGCGGGCGTACATACCGTCTTTTGCAACCGGGTATTGGTTTCGAAGATCTCGGCGCGATGGGCGCTGGCGGCGCGCTGGCGGGCGTTGCCTTCGGCATAGCAGCGCCAGGCGGTGGCCGCATCGCCGCTGTCCTCATGCGCCTTGCCCAGCGCAAAGGCGAGGTGAACGCGGTCGTCGTTGGCCGTGGTATCGTCGTCGGCAGCGGCGGCCATCGCCGCCTGGTCGGCCGCGTCGAACCGGAAGGTCTTGAGATTGGCCAAGCTCCACCAGGCATCGCCGAAGTCGGGACGGAGTGCTGCGCCCGCGCGGTAAGCGGCGATCGCCTCGGGCAGCCGGCCCAGGTTCTTGAGCGCATGGCCCAGCCATAGTTGCAGATCGGCGGCGCGCTGGCGGGCGGCGGGCGCCTGATCCGCATCGGTCTCGGCGATCATCGCGCGATACAACTCGATCGCCGCGTTGAAATCGCCCAACCCCATCGCCACCGTCGCTGCCTGCAGCCGCGCCGGCGTGTCTGCGGGTTCGCGCGCCAGCAGCGGTGCCAGGATCTCGCGCGCGGCGGCAAATTTATGGCGGCGGATCAGCGTGTCGACATATTCGCAACGCGCCGCGTGATGATCGGGCACCAGCGCCAGCACCCCGGCGTAAAGGATATCGGCGTCGTCGAGCACATCATGTGCGGCGCCGATCCGCGCCAGCAGCCGCATGGCCTCGGGATGATCGCCATGCGCCAGCAGAAACTCGCGGGTGATTGCCTCCGCCGGACCCAGATCGCCATCGCAAAACAGCGAAGTCGCCGTCACCACCGCGGCTGGGAGGGCGCGCAGTTGTACGCCGTGCTGCGCGGCGATTGCGGCATTCGCGGTGTCGCCGGTCATTCGCCACAGCCCTTCGAGCATTTTCCAGGCCATCGGCAGCGCCGGATTCAGCGCCGCCGCCTCGCCCAGCGCGGCGATCGCCAAGGCTGCGTCCTGCCGGGCGACGTGACACAGCCCGCGTTCCAGGTGCATCTGGCTGAATTGTGGAGCGATGTCAGCCAGCCGGGCCAGTGTGTCGAGTGCCGCGTCGGTCTGCCGCAGATGCCGCTGTGCCCGTGCCGCGATCAGCAGCAACTCGCGGTGGTGGGGGTCGCCGCCCAGCAGCGCCTGTGTTCCGGCCAGCGCGGCGGCATGATCGCCCCGCGCCTGCACCGCGCGCAGCCGCGCCAGTTCCGCGTCGCTGGTCGCGAGTTCTGGCGGGGCCGATAAAGCGGAGGCTTGGGCCAACGGGAACTTTCAAATGTCAAACGGCGAGGCATAACCCCAAGTCATAGCATTGCCTATGCGGCGACCAATCAGAAATCATAGCCGATCTTGATGCCATAGGTCGTCGGCCGCACCGGCACTTCGGATTTGATATACTCCGCCGAGGAGGTGAAGGTCGAGGCGTGGCTGTTGGTAAAATTGTCCGCGAACAGCGATGCCTGCCAGCTGTCACGCGCGATGCCGACCGCGAAATCGGCGATCGCATAGCCCGGCATGCGGTAGCGCAGCAGGGTCGTGCCCGGGACGATCACCCCGTTGGGCCCGGCGTGAGTGGACTGGTTAAGCGTATCGCCCGAGGGGAACGTCGACGGCTGGTTGTAGGTGGCGCCGGTGTAGCCCATCCCGAGCGACGTGAACCATTTGGTGCCGCTGCCGCCGGTCCAGTCATACCGTACCCGCAGGTCCGCCTGGAAATTGGGGCTGTATGGCAATTGCGAACCCAGATTGCCGAATGGCGACTGTATGGCGATCGGCGCGCCCTTGATGTAAACGGTTTGCAGGCAGCTGCCGAAGTTCACCGACAGCGGATTATTGACCGGCAGACACGGCGTCGTCACCTGCTTGCTCTTGTTGTAGGTCGCCCCACCCTGGATGCTCACCCCGTCGGTCGGCCGCGCGCTGAACTGCGCTTCCAGCCCCTTGATGTGGAAATTGGCGCCGTTGGTCACGAAGCTGGTATTACCAAAACCGCCCGCCGGGTTGTAGAAGCCGATCTGCACGTTCTGCCAGACCATGTAGTAGGCCGACAGGTTCAGGGTCAGCTTGCGGTCCAGCAGATCGGTCTTGAGGCCGACTTCCCAATTGGTCAGGCTATCGGGCGCATAGCCCTTGGGTCGGAAATACTGGGGCACCCCATTGATGTCGTTCAGCACATAATAGCCGCGGCGGTTGAACCCGCCGGGGCGGAAGCCCTGGCTGAAAGTGCCGTACAGCAAGGTGTGGTCGGCAGGCTTCCAGGTCAGCGTGCCCTTGCTCTTGAACCCATGGTACGTGACGTGATCGTGGTCGGCGTCGATATTGTGGTTGCCGCCACCGGCGATCGCACAAACCACCTGCTGATAGCAATTGCCGGCGTAGGTCTGGAATTGCGAGCCGACTTCGAATTCATTATAGTGGTAGTAGCGCGTGCCGCCGCTCAGCGTCAGGTTCTTGGTGATGTCCAGATCGACCGAGCCAAAGCCCGCGTATTGGGTGTAGCCGCGCTGGGTATCCTCGCCAAAGGCGACGCCGGCCGCCTCGGTGCCGGGCTGGTTGGCGGTCGATCCGGGATAAGTCGACACCACGCCGGAGCAGGGGGCATTCTGGGCGATCAACGATCCGGTGCAGGTCGGGATCGATTCATAGTTGAAGTTCTGGATGTCGTAGATCCGGAAGCGTTCGGCAAAGGCGCCGACGATGAAGCGGATGCGCTTGTTTTCAGGTGACGTGATCCGCACTTCGTTGCTCAGGTGAGTGTTGCGGATCCTGTCGTGCCAATAGCTGGCGGGGGAGTAACAAAAGGTCGGCGAACCTTTGGCGCCAAAGCCGGTCGCGCCGCCGGTGCACTGGTAATACATGCCGTAGGCGGTGCGTGAATAATTTGAATAGTCCTGCTGCTCGTTGATGTGGCGCGAGGTGTAGCCTCCGGTGTAGATCACCTTGAAATCGCCAAGCTTGCCGTTCACCGTCCATGCGGTGTTGGACAGACTGTCCTTGTTGAAGCTGGGCGAGAACGCGGTGACTTGCAGCGGGCCGAGCTTCTGATAATCCGAGCCGACCGGATAGGTGGCGAAGAGACCCTCGGCGTCGGTATTCTGGTAGCTTTCGGAAATCAGGATGTTCCAGTCGGGGGTCACGTCCCACAGCGCCTCGACGCGGCCGCCCTGATAGTCGATCGGGTTGAAATCTTTCCTGGCCAGCGCGAAATTGTTGTACTGGCCTTCGTTCGACTGGTTGGCGGCGGTCGGCACATAGCCATAGTTGACGGCCCCCGAGTCGGTCGCCAGGCGGGTGAAGGTGCTTTTTACATTGTCGATATAGCCGCCGTGATGATCGTCGTAGATCGTCGCGCGGATCGCCAGCCTGTCCTGGATGATCGGGATATTGATCGTCGCATTGAACGAGGCATTCGGTGCGCCGGCGATGGTGCCGCCGAAACTGCCTTCGAAATGGCCTTCCCAGCGGTCGAGCTTGGGCTTGTTCGTGATGTAGCGCACTGCGCCGGCTTCGGCGCCGCCGCCGAACAGCGTACCCTGCGGGCCTTCGAGCACTTCGACGCGGCTCATGTCGGCAAAATAGATATCGGCGTTGCGCGCCGGGAACTGCAACGACTGGTCATCGAGATACAGCGCGACGTTGGGGAACGGCGCGATCGTGGCAGACGACTGGTTGCCCGCGAAGCCGGTCGACAGTCCGCGCATGAAGATTGCGCCCTGGCCCGGGCCGTTGCTGGCAAAAGTCACGTTGGGGGTGTATTTCAGCAGATCGTTGAAGGTGGTGACGTTGAGCTGCGACAGCGCCGTGCCGCTCAGCGCCTGAAGCGTAAACGGCACGTCCTGGATCGATTCATCGCGGCGCTGCGCGGTCACGACGATTTCGGTGACCGGAGCATCCGCAGTGGCATCCGCCGCGACCGCCGTGTTGGCCGCATCCGCCGCCATAGCCTGACCGCTGCCCAGGCCCGCGAATATCGCGGCCGAGAGCAGGAAGCTGGTCCTCATCGAAACTGGTCTGCGTGTCATGGTCGCCCCCTGAGCGTCTGATTCAATCTTGTTCACGCACCACGACCCGCCTGCGATTCGCCGACGCCATTGCTGCGATTGCTAAGATTTTGGCAAAACACTTGGCTGGCGGCCAATAGCAATCACCAAACAAGAGCATAGACGATTTCTATAATAGCTGTGCTAGTCATAAAATTGAAACAATGCTTTGCCATGACCAGACTGGGGTAATATCCTTTAAAAATGTTAAGAAGATAGTCTGTGGCGCTTAATCATCAACATCTCAGAGCTTTTCATAGTGTCGCTTCTGACGGAAGTTTTAGCCGTGCCGCGCGCCGTTTGAATATATCTCAACCAACACTGTCGCAACAAATCAAAACGCTTGAACAACGGCACGGAACTCCATTATTCGAGGGCCGACGGCGACCGTTACTGTTGACGCCGATGGGCTGTGAATTACTCGCACTGACTCAGCGCATGTTCGCAACCGCGGAAGAAATCGACAATCTGCTCGGCAAAAACCCGGGCAGTGAAAAGCCTACCTTGCGGCTTGCCGCCGATTCTCCGATCTATGCCGCGCGTCTGGTGCAGGCGATGTTGCAGTCGGAACCCGCGCTCGACGTCATCGTCCAGATCGAGAATTCGCAACAGACGCTGGGTCGACTGCTCGATGCCCGTGCCGATGTCGCGATCATCAGCGATCCGCAGATCGACGCGCGCTTCGCCTACAAGCCGTTGTTCGTCGATTATCTCAAGGTACTGGTGCCGGCGGCGCATCGGCTGGCAGGCGCTGCCGTCTATCCGCTCGCCGCGCTGGCCGATGACTGCCTGCTGATCCGCGAGCCGTCGTCAAAGACTCGCGGCGCCAGCGATTCGCTGTTGCGCGCCCATGATCTGCATCCGCTCCGGACCATCGAACTGCACAGCCGTGAAGCGATCCGCGAGGCGGTGGCGCTGGGCATGGGGATCAGCCTGTTCTTCTCGGCCGAATGCCCGTTCGATTCGCGGATGTTGATGCTGGAGCCGGAGTTCCAGCCCGATGCCTCGCTGCTGACCGGCTATGTCGTGTGCTGTGCCGACCAGCGTCGCTCGCTGCTGATGCGGCGAGTGCTGCAGGCTGCCGCAACGCTGGAGCCGCTGAGCCCCATTCCACTCGAATTACCGGGAAGCAAACCACGATGAGATGGCCTGACCGCTGGGCGCGCACTTCGCTGGTCGCACTCTCCATGCTGGGCGCCGCTACGGCGGCTCAGGCGCGGCCGGTATTATTGATCTCGCTTGACGGACTGCGCCCGGCCGATGTGTCCGACGCGGCAGCGCGCGGGCTGAAAGTGCCCAATCTGCGGCGGTTTATGGCCGAAGGCAGCTATGCCGACGGGGTAATCGGCATCCTGCCCACCGTCACCTATCCCAGCCACACCACGCTGATTACCGGGGCGGCCCCGGCGCGCCACGGGATCGTCAACAACCTGACCTTTGATCCCACCCAGATCAACCGCGAGGGCTGGTACTGGTACGCCGGCGATATCCGCGTACCCACCTTGTGGGACGCGGCGCACGGCGCGCGGCTGACGACCGGCAACATCCATTGGCCCGTCAGCGTCGGCGCGCGCGGCATCGACTGGAACCTGCCCCAAATCTGGATCACCGGCCATGGCGACGATGCTAAATTGCTCGCTGCCCTGGCCAGCCCTGGCCTGCTGTCCGAACTGGAAGCGACGGAAGGCCCCTACGCGGCGGGCATCGACGACAGTATCGACGGCGACGAGACGCGCGGGCGCTTCGCCTTGCGGCTGATCGCCCTGCATCACCCGGATTTCCTGACGGTCTACCTGACCGGGCTTGACACCATGCAGCATCACGCCGGACCCGACACACCCGAGGCGCATGCCGTGCTCGAACGGCTCGATACGATCGTCGGCCGGCTGGTCGCGGCGGAGCAGGCAGCACATCCCGATGTGGCGGTGGCGGTGGTCAGCGATCACGGGTTTGCGCATGTGACGCGCGCGCTCAATCTGTGGCGCGGCTTTATCGATGCCGGGCTGGTGCGTGGCGCCGATGCCGGGCCGCTGCGGGGCGGCTGGAAAATCACCGCCTGGGACGCGGTGCCGTGGATATCGGGCGGATCGATCGCCGTGGTGCTGGCCCGCCCTGACGATGCGGCGCTGAAGGTCAGGGTGGCCGGCCTGCTTGCACGCCTGAAATCCGACCCGCACAACGGCATCGCCAATATCATCACCCGCGATGCGATCGGCCGGGCCGGCAGCAATCCCCAAGCCGATTTCTACCTCGACCTCGCCGATGGCTTCATGGCGCTGCCGTGGCGTGGTCCCGACCTGCCGCTGGTAATGGACCCCGCCCCTTACAAGGGGATGCACGGCTATTTCCCTGCGGACCCGCGCATGCGCTCGACCTTTCTGGTGATGGGCGCGGGCCTGCCCAAAGGCCGCGATCTGGGAATGATCGACATGCGCGCGATTGCGCCGACCCTGGCGACGCTGCTGGGGGTGAAGCTGGCGGGCGCGGAACTGGCTGCGATACCACTGGGCAGGGCAGCGCGTTAAGCTGCGACGTTCAACGGTTTCAGGAGTCAGGGTTGCCCCTGACCACCGCCCGCACCGTAGATATTGCCGGTCGTATAGCTGCTGTCGTTCGCCGCCAGCTGCACATAGATATGGGCCAGCTCGGCCGGCTGGCCCGGGCGCTTCATGGGCGTGGTGCCGCCGAAACTGACCAGCTTTTCCATCTGCGCACCGCCCGACACCTGCAGCGGAGTCCAGATCGGGCCGGGCGCCACGCCGTTCACCCGGATGCCGCGCGGGGCCAGCTGCTTGGCCAGCGACTTGATGTAATTCATCGTCGCCGCCTTGGTCTGGGCATAATGATACAGATCGGGCGAAGGGTCATAGGCCTGTTCGGACGTCGTGCCGATGATCGCCGCGCCGGGGGCCAGATGCGGAAGGGCCGCCTTGATGATCCAGAACGGCGCGTAGATATTGGTCTTCATCGTGGCGTCGAATTCCTCGCTGGTAAGGTCGAGGATCGATGGGGTGCTCTGCTGGCGCGCGGCGTTCATTACCAGGATGTCGATCCCGCCCAGCGCGGCCATCGCGTCGTTGACCAGCTTCGTGCAATAGGCCTCATGGCGCAGATCGCCCGGCAGCCCCGCGCCCTTGCGTCCGGCCTGGCGGATCAGGTCGAGCACTTCGCGGGCGTCGGGTTCCTCGGTCGGATAATAGCTGATGGCGACATCGGCGCCCTCGCGCGCAAAGGCGATCGCCGCGCCGCGCCCCATGCCCGAATCGCCGCCGGTGATCAGCGCCTTGCGCCCCGCCAGCCGGCCCGAGCCGCGATAGCTGGTTTCGCCGTGATCGGGGCGGGGGTTCATCTTCGATGCCAGGCCCGGCCAGGGCTGGGATTGGGCCGGAAACGGCGGCCTGGGGTATTTGTCGAGCGGGTTGACCAGCGCCGCACCTGCCGCGCCATAGCCGGTGGCCGTGCTTGACGATTGGGCCGCCAGTGCGGTGCCGGCGGATGCCAGCCCGACCGCGCCTGCGGCTATGGCGGTGCGGCGGGTCAGGCTGAAATTGTCGTCGGACATGCCGAATTCTCCTGTGATTTTTCGGCAGAACGCATTGTCATCTGCTTCGTTCCGGTCACTTTCATGACCGCCAAATCTTTGTTTTCGCGCGATGCTCCTACCCCAGGTGAATGTCCTTCTGGCGCAGCTCGTCGGCGCCGTCCTTGCGCTGCAATTTGCGGAACACCAGCGTCGAGGCGACGGTGAACAGCCCCAGCGTCAGGAACGCATGGTGCAATCCGCTGGCCATGGCGTGGGCATCGCCGTGGCGGGCGTTGAGAAAAAACACCGTGGCCAGCCCGGCCACCGCAACGCCGAAGCTGATCGACAGCTGCTGCGCGGTGCTGGCGATCGAGCTGGCCCGGCTGGCCTTGTCAGGTGCGACATCGGCATAGACCAGCGTGTTCATGGCGGTATATTGCAACGACATCAGCGCGCCGTAGGCCAGCGCCTGCAGCACGATCTGCCAGATCGGCGTCGTTGGCCCGATCGTGCCGAACAGCATGATCACCAGGCCTACCGCAATCGTATTGACGACCAGCACATTGCGATAGCCCAGGCGGCTCAGGATGCCGGGCAGCGAAAATTTGGTCGAGAGCGCGGCCATCGCCTGCGGCATGATCAACAGGCCCGATTGCACCGGCGTCAGCCCCATCCCCACCTGATACAGCAGCGGCAGCAGGAACGGCACGCCGCCCATGCCGATGCGGGTGATGAAGCTGCCCGAAACGGCGGTGGAAAAAGTGCGGATGCGAAACAGCGCCAGATCGAGCAGCGGAAAGCGGCGCCCCTGCGCATGGGCCGCATAACCGCCCAGCAATGCCAGTGCCAGCGCCAGCAGCCCGAGCATCTCGCCACTGCTCAGCGAATCCTCGCCGAAGATTTCCAGCACGTAGGACAGCAGCGAAATCCCCGATCCGAACAGGATCAGCCCCACCACGTCGAGCGGATCGGGATGCGCCGCGGAAAAATCGGGCAAGCGGCGCCATACGAACAATATGCCGGCCAGCCCGATCGGAATATTGACGAAGAAGATCACCCGCCAGTGCAGGTAATGCACGATCAGCCCACCCAGCAACGGCCCCAGCATCGGCGCGACCAGCGACGGGATCGAGACGAAGCCCATCGCCCGCACCAGTTCGGACTTGGGGAAGGTGCGCACCAGCGTCAGCCGCCCGACCGGCACCATCATCGATCCGCCCATGCCCTGCAGGATGCGGCACAACACCAGCACATGCAGGTCGCTGGTGATCCCGCACAGCAGCGAGCCCAGCGTGAACAAGCCGATCGCGGAGGAAAACACCCGCCGCGTGCCGAACCGGTCGGCCATCCAGCCGCTGATCGGGATGAACACCGCCAGGCTGAGCGTGTAACTCGCCAGCACCGCCTTCATGCTCAGCGGTTGAACGCCCAGGGCCTGCGAAATGGCGGGAACGGCGGTGTTGAGGATGGTGGTGTCGAGCGATTCCATGAAGAATGCAACCGCCACCAGCCAGGGCAGCAGGCGCTTGACCGAGGAATCGCCTGTTTGCGGGATCGGGGGGTCGTCACGGGCCATCGACCGGCACAATAGAGCGTGATGACAAAAAGTGGGTACCGCTTTTTGTTCTTAAGTCATGCGAAACAAAGACGCTGGAGCATAGTGTGCCAGAATTCCAGCCGATACCGGTGCGTCGCATGTCGATCCGGCCGCGTCGGCGGCTGACAGGATTCAGTAACCTTCGTTCGTCAGGAGTTGTCGGCTATAGGTACCGGCATCCGTTCCGCTTGAAAAATACCCAGACTGGCATATGGCGCGCACTCGACGATGCCAGGGACAAAGCGAGTTCAGCCATGGGTCCAGCCTGCCGTATTTTCGCTGCTGCCGGGATTGCGGCGGGGTTGGCGACGGTGGCACCGGCGATTGCCCAGGAAGTGCCCGTCACCGCGCCAGCCACACCCGCTGCATTGCCGACACCGCCGGCACCCGCCGCGGACGCCGCGCCCGAACGCTTTGCCATCCATGGCCAGAGCACTCTCACCGTGCAGGGCACGCCGGGCTTTTCGTCGCCCTATGCAGGTGCGAACAGCCTCACGCCCCATCAGGTCAAGGAGACCATCGACGTCACCGCCTATCTTGGCGTGCGCCTGTGGCATGGCGCCGAGTTATGGGTGAACCCCGAAATCGATCAGGGCTTCGGGTTGTCGAACACGCTGGGCGTGGCCGGCTTCACCAGCGGCGAAGCCTACAAGGTCGGCCAGGCCAACCCCTATTTCAAGCTGCCGCGCCTGTTCCTGCGCCAGACCATCGCCCTGGGCGGCGCCGGCAGCTCGGTCGCTGCCGCCGCCAACCAGCTTGCCGGGCCGCAGACCGCCAATCGACTGGTACTGACCCTGGGCAAGTTCAGCGCCGTCGATGTGTTCGATACCAACGCCTATGCCCATGATCCGCGCGCAGACTTTCTCAACTGGGCGCTGATCGACACCGGCACTTTCGATTATGCCGCCAACTCGTGGGGCTTCACCTTTGGCGGCGCGGCCGAATGGTATCAGGGCAACTGGACCCTGCGCGCCGGACTGTTCGATCTGTCGAAGCTGCCTAACCAGCCATCGCTCGAGATCGATTTTTCGCAGTACCAGATCAACGGCGAAGTGGAGCATCGCCAGACCATCGCCGGCCACCCCGGCGCCATTCGAGCAGGATTTTTCTTCACCCGCGGGCGCCTGGCCAGGTTTGTCGACGCCATCGCGCTGTTCGATGCCAGCGGCTCCCTCCCCGCAGACCTTTCCCCGCTGCGCCGTTACCGCGACAAATGGGGCATCCAGTTCAACGCCGAGCAGGAGGTGAGCGCCGCGCTTGGCCTGTTCCTGCGCGCCGGTTATGGCGACGGCAAGTCCGAAGCCGACGACTTCACCGACATCGACCGGACGGTGGCGGCGGGCGGCCAGCTCAAGGGCAGCGCCTGGGGCCGGGGCGACGACCGCATCGGCTTTGCCGGCATCGTCAACCGCATTTCCAGACTGCATCAGGCGTTCCTCAATGACGGCGGCCTCGGCACCCTGGTCGGCGACGGCGCGCTGCCCCATCCGGGCGATGAGCGGATCATCGAGAGCTATTACGACTGGCAGATGGTCCGCCACGCCAACCTCACCTTCGATTACCAGTTCATCGCAAACCCCGGCTACAACCGCGATCGTGGCCCGGTGCATGTCTTTGCACTGCGGCTGCATCTGGCGGCATGATACCAGGGGCCTCGATCGCTTGTCGAAGGGCTGTACTTCCTGCTTCAGGCTGGACGACGAGGCCCACGAAGAGCAGGACAGCCCTTCGACAAGCTCGGGACGGCGGGGTATGATGCGGAATTATCGCACGACGCCCTGATACTCGTCCAGCACCCCATCGATCAGCGTCACATGTGCGTCGGTGCAGGCCAGCACGTCCAGATAATGGATCGTCCGCGTCGCCTGGCCCTGGTTCTGTTTCCAGACATAGCCCAGCAGTTGGACGATCAGGCCGGCATCGGTGGTCCGGAGCGCCACTTCGCCGAAATTGTCAAAGGCGGTCCAATGTCGGTAGCCCAGCGTTTCCAGCCAGGCGATCGTCCGGATGAAACCGGAAAGTTGTTCATCGGCATCGCATTGCGTTTCGAAAAACAGGATCGGATGTTGCGTGTTCAGCAGGTTCCCGGCAGAATCGATGACGTCGAAATCGAACCCGTCGACATCGCTTTTCAGTAAATTCACATGCCGCGGCGGCAGCGCGGCCAGGATGCTGTCGAGCGTTGCCGAGGAATGGCTGGCCTTCGCCCCATCCGCCGATACGGCGTGACGGCTGCCGCCGCTTCCCGCCAAATTGACCTCGCCGGCGCTTTTGCCGACCAGCGACTGAACGGCATGGACCGAAAGCTGGCCAAGGCTCGATGTCATCCGCGCGATATTATCCTGCAAAAAAGCAAAAAAGCCGTCATCGGGCTCGATGCAGACATAGGTTGCGCCCGGATTGCGTTCGACCATGCCGGCCAGCGTGTCGCCGCAATTGGCGCCCACATCGATGATGGTCGCGTCGGCGCCAAGCGCTGCCGCCAGATGCGGCAAAAAACGATCATAGCGCGGATGCTGGCGCTGATAGACCGGCAACAGATGTTCGGCCGGCAGCAGGATGGTGAAGTTTGCGTAGGGATGCCTCACGGGGATACCCAGGAGTTGCTTCAGCCTGCGCCCATGCCGTGACACACGATGGCCCATGCGCGCGGCCATACCGGCTTTCATCGATCTGGTCCCCTGCCTGCCTGAAAGCCGCGGCGCGACCTGCGCTGCCCGGTTTGCGAAAGCGGATTTGAGAGTGCGATGGGCGCCATTTCAGCCGGTGCTTAACGAAGCTGCAATTTGCGGGGCGCTGCCGGCGCTGTCAACGCTGGCGATCGCGCGCAGAGCCGCTTGCAAACGCTCGCGATAGCTGGAGGCGATCACCAGCCGGGCCTGCGGCGCGGCATGTCCAGCGGCGACATACAGCACGGCGATCCGGTCGGCGTCGGCATCGCCGGTGCCGACGATGCGCGCCGCTGCGTCCAGCCTCGCCGCGAATGCCGGATCCCGCCGGCGCCGTGCTGCGCCCGCCTTGACGATCGAATGGAAAAACAGCGGTCCCGCTGCCTCGGGTTGCCCAGCACCGCCGAAATCGACGGGTGCGGCACATTGCGCGACCATGCCCGGTGGAAAGCCTGCATCCAGGTCGGCATCCCATTGCCCCTGGCTCGCATAGCCCGGCGCGGCGGACACGGATCGGGCCAGCTCGGCAAGGTCGGCGAGCAGCGGGGCGGTGACTTCGCCCGCGGTGATATCGTGGAGCAGCAGATAATCGATTCGGCCCAGTTGCCGATGCGATATTTCCAGCGAGGCCTGCATGGCGCTGCGGCGGAAATCATGGCCGCTCGGCGCCGTCATACGGGCGGGCGGTGGCTCATTGCGCAGCCACACGCTGCTGCGACGGTCGCCCAGCGCCCGTCTGGCCCGCCGCAGCCAGCTTTTGGCAATGCCATGGGGATCGCGCGGCGAACCCAGCTTAGCCGTGACGCTGGCCGGGCCGCCGAACCGGCGCAACGCCTGGCCGACGATTTCTTCAGCAGTGCCCATGCCGTAGCTGGGGGCGGTATCGACATGGCGGATGCCGGCATCCAGCGCCGTGCGTACCAGCCCCTCTGCCGCTGCCGCGCTGGCCCCGCCGGTCAGCCGCGCACAGCCCAGAACAAGGCGGTCCGTCAGGGTCATGGTGGTTGGGGTCATGGCGCGCGCCCGGTCAGATGCTCGGCCAGCCGGACCGCCAGCGCCATTGCGGTCAGCGTGGGATTGGCGAAGCTGCCCGAGGGGAATGTCGCTGCACCCGCGACATACAGGTTTTGTGTCCCGAACACGCGCAGTTGCGCATCCACGACGCCGTCCGCGGCGCATGCCGCCATGCGCGCGCCCCCCATCTGGTGATAGGCGTCGCCGCAACTTGCCAGGAAAGCGGGATCACCCGCCTCGACGCCAGGGTCGAGCACCAGACGGCCAAGCCCATCGGCGGCAAAGCTGTCGCGCACCGCCACGGCAAAGGCGCGGACGGCCCGCATCTCGGCGCCGTCGAATGCCCAGTGCAAGGTGATCTGGCCGGGGTCGGCGGGGTCGAGCTGGATGAAGCTGTCGGCGCAGGGCAGTTGTTCGATCTCCACCCCCAGCGCCGCGCCGCGCTGCAGCACGCCGCCGGCGCGTCGATGTACCAGATAGCGCCAGATCAGCGGCGCCAGCAACCGCAGCCGTTGCAACGCCAGCCATGCCGCAGCAGGCCCGGCGCGGCCCGCAAACAGCCGTCGGCCCAGGGATCGCAGTTCGCCGACCAGTTCGCGCGCGGTCAGCGGCGCCAGCACCATGCCGGCCACGTTGCTCAGCCCGGCTTGCCGCTGATAGCTGTCGCCGAGCCGCAATTTGACTGCATATTTGCGGCCCCGGCGCCAGATCGGATCGAGCAGCGCGTGGACCCGGCCGCGGTCGATCGTCTCGAAACGCCCCACTACGCCATGCAAATGATCGATGAACCAGCGGCCGATGTGCCGGTTTTCGGCAAAGCCGCAATCGGGGTGGCTCCCGGCCACCGTCAGCAGCAGCCGCACGATTTCGAACGTACCGCAGGCCAGCACGACCTGCGCCGCCGCGATCCGCACTTCCTCGCCACGGCCCCTGCGCGCGATGACCTGATCCATACGCCCCGGCGCCGTGCAGCGCAGGTCGCAGACTTCGTGCCCGGTCAGCACCGTCAGCCCGGGCAAATCCGCAAGATCGTCCGCGAATGCCTGCGCGAAATCGGGCTGGGGGAGCCACCCGGTGGCGGTGATCTCGATCCGGTCGGACAGCCGGGTCGATCGGCCGGTGGTGTCGCGATAGACTTTGGCGGGGTCGCGCGCATCCTGGGGCACGCCCAGCAGCGCGAACACCTGCGCGGTCGCGGCGGCCAGTTCAGCGTGCGCGATCGGCCATTCCGGCTTGCCCGGCCAGGTATCCGCCGCCAAATCCGAAATCGAAAACGGCATGAGTTGGCCGCCCCACAGCCGGGTCGTGCCGCCCAGTGCTTTCATGCGGCCGCCGATCAGGCCTAGATGAGGCTGGCCGGTGGAGACCGCGGCATTGGCCCGTTCATAATCGACCGGCGGTTCGGCAGGTCCGCCCTCGATCAATGTTACCCGCTGCCCGGCGCGGGCCAGCGTCACAGCCAGCACGATGCCGACCGCTCCGGCGCCGACCACGACCACATCGGGCGCGCGCGCTGCCCGGTCGCATCGGGCAGGATCATCGGTGATCACCGGATCAGATCCCCATGCTCGCCAGCAGCGCCGCAATATTCCGCCGGTAGCACCCCAGGCTGTAGCGGCGTGCTTCGACTTGTGCCGCCACCCGCCAGTCGTGCAGCCTGGCGCGGTCGCCGATCGCATCGAGCAGCGCCGCGTGCAGCAATTCGGTGTCGGGCCGTGCCAGCATCAGCCCGGTCCGGGTGGTGACGCCATTGCCGGCGGCGGGGGTCTGGATAATCGCCAATCCGGCAGCCAGCGCCTCGATCAGCGACAGCGCCGAGCCTTCGAAATAGCTTGGAAAGACCAGCACGTGATGCTGGGCCATGATGGCGGGGATATCGGCGCGCGGCACGGTCGGGAGATAATCGACCCGGTCGGCATAGCGCGCGAATATCGCCCGCGGCACGCGCAATTCGCCAACGATGGTCAGCGTGGCCACCGCCGCCGGGATGCGCGCCATCGCTTCGAGCAGATGATGGATACCCTTGCGCGGATTGACCTGGCCCACGAACAGCAGGCGCACCGGCTCGCCCGGCGCGATCGGCGCGGGCGGCGGCATGGCGGCGAACAGGTCCTCGTCATAGCAATAGGGCAGCACCGTCAGCTTGGCCGCGATTTCCGGCGGATTGTGCTGGCGAATGGTGTCGGCGGCATGCGCGCTGCCCACGACGATCGCGTCGGCCAGGGCGTATTCGCGGGCGTCGCTGGCGATTTGCGCGGCCGGGATGCGGCGCTCCGCCGGCAGGAACCATTCGCCATAGCGTTCCGCAATGGCGTCCATCAACGCATTATAGCTGCGATAATCGCCGATCGTGCGGTCGAGGATGCAGATGCGGCCACGCTCGCGGGCCAGTTCGAAGGTGGTCAGCGCGCTGCCGTTGTAGCCCCACAGGGCAAAGGGCGCGGGCCGTCGCAACTCACCCGCGATCTGGCCGACGAAGCGGCGATTGCCGAAGCTGTCGATGCGCCGGGCCAGCATGAGCCACCCGGCCCGTGTCGCCAGCCGCTCGATCCATTCGGCCAGCCCCGAGGTGCGCACCAGCGCCGGGTCGAGCCGGGGCTGGCTGAACCGGCGAAACTCGCGGGCCAGCCGTGCACCGGCCGCGCCCGGCAGCCAGCGCTCCAGCCGATACGGCCAGCGCCCGGGCTCGTAGAAGATCGAGGTGGCATACCATGCCAGCCGATCGAGCTGTTGCAGCGCCAGCGCGGTTTGCCAGCTATGCTGCGTGCCGGGGTGGAATACGGCGACTTTCACCGAAGTTCACACCTCGCTCGGCTGCGCCCGGGCCAGCAGGCGCAGCCGCAGCCAGTCGCGCAGGCGCGGCGTAAAGGCTTCGCTGCCCGCCGCGAACCACCAGCCCGCAACCAGGCAAAGCGCGGTCAGGGCCACCACCAGCAGCAACGCGAGCCCGCCCGGCGCCAACCGCGACCGCCCCGTCACCCAGCCGCCTGCCAGGGCCACGATCGGAAAATGAATGGCATAAAGTGAAAAACTGGCCCTGCGACCATAATGGGCGATCGGCGCCAGAGCCGGCGGAAACGGCAGCGCCGTGCCGACCAATGCCAGCAGCAATAAGCCGAAACTGATCGCCAGCGGCAGATCCAGCCAGGTTTGCCGGACCATCGCCGAGGTCAGCAGCGACGCCGCAAACAGGCCCGCGCCGAGCCGCGCCCAAATCCGGCCAACCGGCCTGGCGTATCCGGCCTCGACCCGCAGCAGCAGCACCCAGCCGACCAGCCAGCTGGCAAAGCCCCAGTACAATCCCGGATTGGCCACCCCGATCAGCAGCGCCAGCAGCGCAGGCGATACCCGGCGCCGGCGAACCAGCAGCGCCAGCGCGGGAAACCAGATATAATACCAGAACTCGAAGGCCAGGCTCCACAACGGCCCGTTCGAACCCCAGGGCGCGACCGCGATCGTCTGCAGAAAGGCCAGGTTGCCCAGAAACACCGGCAGGGTGAGCGTCGTGGCGACGTTCTGCGTCACGCTGTGAGCGCCGGTCAGCCCCTGATAGATCGGCAAATGCAACCAGCCGGCGCCCGCCGCGTCGAACAATCCGCCCAGCACCAGCGCCGGCACCAGCACGATTCCCAGCCGCGACACCCGATCGATCAGATAGCCCCGCCAGAACGATGTCCGAAACGACGGAGCATCGATCCGCCGCAGCACCGATCGGCTGATCCAGAATCCGCTCAGCACGAAAAAGACGATCACCCCCGAATGCCCAAAGCCGGTCAGCGCATAGAAAGGCAGCCACGGCCTTTGGCCCGGATAATCGATCATCAGCACATCGCGCGCATGGCTGACCGCCACGAGCGTTGCTGCGGCCGCCCGGCACAGGTCGGTCCAGTCGAAAAAGTCCTGCCGGTCGCCGTGCATCATCCCGGCGGCGCGGCCGGCAACCGGGCGGCAGCCAGCGCGGCCCGCCGTCGCACCACCGCCGGAGGGAGTGCCGCCTGCCGGGTGACGCCAGCCGCCTCGCCGGCTGATTGACGCGCCACCTGGCCTCCTCCCGCAGCCAGCCGTTTGCGCACTGCGGACAGCGAAGCAATGCCGAACCGCCGCGCGAAGAATATCCACAACACGATCGGGGCCATGTAAAAGATGTTCTGCCGCCCCAGTGTCACCAGCCCGCCATCGCGATAAGCGACGATCAACGACGACAGCAGGGTCATATAGGCGACCGTCTGGAAGGTGGTTTGCGGCCCTTGCGCATATTTGCGGTAAATCCACCCAAGCACATAGCCCCATGCGCCGCACCACAACACCACCCCGGCCCAGCCGGCGCCGGCCCAGCCGGCGCCGGCCAGAGTCACCGTGATGCCGATCGGATTGCCGTAATCGAACGGGTTGAACATCTGGATCGGCGCTCCGACCGGCTTGCCCGGCCATAAGGCCCGCGGAATTGGCTCGGTAAACAGCTGCAATTGCTCGGTAAAGTACGAGAAGGTGTGCGTGCGCTGGGGGATCGTGTAGACGACATATTCGACATATTCGAGGTTGGCGAAATCCATCCCTTCCAGCGGATGCAGGCCATCGCTTTCGTGACTTTGCTGGCCTGCGGTCTTGTCCGTGCCGAATGCCAGGCGAATGGCCCGCCCGCGATCCCCGCCCACAACATTGAAGGCCGCCACCAGCAGCAGCACCCCCAGCACGATGCGCGCCGAAGGAAATTTCTGGCGCCGGTCGTAGAGCCACAACAGCCCCAGCGTGGCCGCCGCCGCCACGAAGGGGCCCCGGCCACCGGTGCCCGCGCGCAATACCACGAAGGTGGCGATCGGCAGCACCGCCCACAAGCGATACCGAAACAGCCATGCAAATATGGCGCCGCAGGTCGCCAGCATCAACTGCGCATCCGTCAGATAGCCGTTACCCTGGGTATTGACGAGGATATGGGTTACCTTGTCCCGCACCATCGAGGCCAGGGCAACGTCGTTGTTGACCGCGTTCCACACCGTTATCAGGGAATAAAACCCGATCGGAAAACAGATTGCCGCCGCTGCGAGGAACGGCGGGATCAATGCCTTGCGTTCAGCCACGGCAAGACTGTCGATATGGAACCGCATCGCCACATTGCCGCGCCGGAAACAGAAGAAGGCAAAGCTTGCCAGCCCCAGCGTCGTGACCAGGATAGCCCGCGACTTGTCCGCCTCGGTCGGCGTGAACTGGTAGACCAGATAGACGAACCGGAAATCCAGCGCGCGCGCGACAATCGGTCGAAACACGAACAGAAAGCCATGAAAGGCCAGATACAGCGTGAACGGGTGAAAGACGCTGAAATACCCGCTGCGCGCGTACCAGATACTGACCGCAACAAAGACCAACGTGGCCAGGATCAGAGTGACTACGTACATCGGATGGTGATGCTCCAACTGAGTTGGCGGAGCAAGTAAAGATGCGGCAGACAGCACGAAAATCCAGCGACAGTCCGGGCGACGGGGAAGATTTGCCGCCGAACCGAATTCCCCTCTTGCCTAACCCGATAGCGCCGCTACCCCGGCAGAAATGACCTCGTCCCGCTTGCCCCAGGTGGCCCTGCTCTGGACCCAGTTCGCGGCCTATCATGTCGATCGCTGCGAAGCGGTCGCCGCGCGGCTGGCCGGGCGCGCCGAAGTGATCGCCGTGGAAGTCGCCACCACCTCCGCCACCTATGCCTGGGCGCCATCGGGAGCAGTCGCCGGCGCGCGCAAGATCACTTTGTTTCCCGGCCAGTCGTGGGAAAGCATCGCCCCGCTACGGCGGCTGGGCCGGCAGTTCCGCTTGCTGCGCCGCTGCCGCATGGTGTGCATCGGCGTAAGCTATGACGCGCTCGACATCCTGCTGCTCGCCTGGCTGCTGCGGCTGTGCGGGGTCCATGTCGTGCTGTTCAGTGAATCGAAATTCGACGATCTGCCGCGCCGTGCCGGCTTCGAACTCTGCAAGTCGCTGATGCTTGCGCCGTTTACCGCCGCGGTGGTCGGGGCAGGGCGGCACATGGACTATTTCCGCTTTCTGGGCTTTCGCCGCCGCCCGGTCCTGCCCGGCTACGACAGCGTTAATCTGGCGCGCGTGCTGGCGCAAGGCGGTGGCGTGCCCGCACCCGATGGCGTCCCTCATCACCAACGACAGTTCATCTTCGTGGGCCGCTTCGTCGAAAAGAAGAACCTGGTTGACCTGATCGAGGGCTACGCCGCCTATCGCGCCGCCGCCGGCCCGGCCGCCCACCGGCTGGTGCTGGTGGGCGCCGGCCCTGCAGAAGCAGCGATCCGCGCGCGGATCGCCACGCTGGGCATCGCCGGCGAGGTCGATCTGCCAGGCTTTCTGGGGGCCGGGGACGTCTCCCGCCTGCTGGCCGGCGCGCTCGCGCTGACCCTGGTCAGCACCGTCGAGCAATGGGGGCTGGTGGTCAACGAAGCTCTGGCGTTTCATCTGCCGGTGATCGTTTCGGGCGCCGCAGGCAGCCGCGACGCGCTGGTGCGCAACCTGGTGAACGGCTACGTCGTCGAAAACGGCTCGATCGCCGGCATTGCCCGCGCGATGGCGGCCATGGGCGATGAAGCCAATTGGCGCGCGCTGGTCGCCGGTTCGCGCGATCTCGCCTGGCTGGGCGATACCGGGCGGCTCGCCGATGCGGTCGAATTGCTGTTCGACCCCGCCGCCAGCCCCGCCGCCGCGCGCATCGCCGCGTTCAAGACCGCGATCGGCTGGAACGACGCCCGCTACGCCTCCGGCTGGAGCCACCGCCAGATGTGACCTTGCGCCGGGGACTGAATTTACTACACCTTCCTCAAGGGGGAACACCTAGTGCCAGAGACCGAGCGCCGCGCGCGCTATGCCATTCAAAAACGGGTGCTGGTCACCGGCGGCGCGGGCTTCATCGGCTCGCACCTCTGCGCCCGGCTGATCGAGCGCGGGCATCACGTGCTGTGCGTGGACAATTTCTTCACCGGCACCCGCGCCAACGTCGCCACCCTGGTCGATCACCCCAATTTCGAGCTGATGCGCCACGACGTGACCTTCCCGCTCTACGTCGAGGTCGACGAGATCTACAATCTCGCCTGTCCGGCCTCCCCCGTGCATTACCAGTTCGACCCGGTGCAGACCACCAAGACCAGCGTTGTCGGCGCGGTCAACATGCTCGGCCTCGCCAAGCGCCTGCGCGTGCCGATCCTCCAGGCCTCCACCAGCGAAGTCTACGGCGACCCCGCCGTCCATCCCCAGGTCGAGGCATACTGGGGCAACGTCAACCCGATCGGCCCCCGGTCGTGCTACGACGAAGGCAAGCGCTGCGCCGAAACCCTGTTCTTCGACTATCACCGCCAGCACCACCTCGCGATCAAGGTCGTGCGCATCTTCAACACCTACGGCCCCCACATGCACCCCAACGACGGCCGGGTGGTGTCGAACTTCATCGTCCAGGCCCTGCGCGGCGAAGACATCACCATCTACGGCGACGGCCAGCAAACCCGCTCGTTCTGCTACGTCGACGACCTGGTGAACGGCTTCCTGGCCATGATGGGCACCCCCGACGCGTGCACCGGCCCGATCAACCTGGGCAATCCCGGCGAATTCACCATGCTCGAACTCGCCCGCCTGGTCATCGAACTAACCCACAGCCCCTCCCAGATCCGCCACCTGCCCCTCCCCCAGGACGACCCCAAACAACGCCGCCCCGACATCGCCAAGGCGCGCGAGCAACTGGGCTGGGACGTGACGGTGGCGTTGCGCGAAGGGCTGGTGCAGACGATCGGATATTTCGAGCGGCTTTTGAAAGACATGACAAAGGGTTGAGGTGCGGTGGCGATTGCCGACTCCCCTCCCCGGCGGGGAGGGGTTGGGGGTGGGGGAGCGTGGCGAAAGCCGCGCGTCCACCCTGGCCGTGGTACACCCCCACCCAACCTCCCCCTGAGGGGGGAGGAGTCTCAAGAATTCGTTTTAATATCAGCCGACTTTTACGCCCTTCCAGAAGGCGATACGACCGCGGATATTCTCCGCTTTGGGTTTTGCTTCGGGATAGTACCAGGCGGCGTCGCGGTTATCAGCGCCGTTGACATGCAGGCTGTAATAATGCGCGGTGCCCTTCCAGGGGCAGATCGTCGTCGTGTCGCTCGGCCGCAGCAGCGCAGTGTCGACCGCGTCGGCGGGGAAATAATGATTGCTCTCGACGACTACCGTTTCATCGCTGCTGGCGATTAGCGCGCCATTCCATCGTGCTTCGACCATCATGTGCTCCTGCGCAAAAAATAGGATTGCCAGTCTTCAGGGTTGGGCTGGAAATTCCAGCTTGGAAACATCGTAGCCCATCGCCTTGGCCTTTCCGACCAGCGCAGCGACCAGGACCGGGTCGGGCCGCGTTGCGCGCGTGTATATCCACAGGTTGGTAAACGCCGGATTGGCTGATATGAACCAGGTGTAAGACGCGTCATGATCCAGGATCCAATAGTCGCGACCCACGGGTATGAATCCGAACAATTTGTATTTGACGTGCAGCCTGGTGTTGGTGCCCGGATCGGTGATCGTGCCCGGCCCGCCGATCGACTTCAACTTTCCAGCTGGCGTGGTCTTGTTGCACGTGTCGTTAACGGCGATCTTAGCCCCGCCTTGCGGCAGATAATTGGTGGCCCCGGCAACGCAGCCATCGGTGAGTTTCATCGGCCGGCGACCGATTTCAATCCACCTGCCAATGAACAGCCGCGACGCATCGACCGCCTTCATTGGGGCGGGCGCCCTGGCTGGAGCAGCAAGGGCATGGCCGGGACCGAGCACACAGGCTGCCAGCGTCGCACAGAACAGAAACAATCTGGATGATAGCATCGATCGCGATCCTCAGGCGGCGTGGGCCGGATAGTCGACCCCGATCCCACCATCTTTCCGGCGGCCGAAGCGCGCCGTCAAGCTGCGAACCGGCGTGCGGTCCACCTGTCGGGTCTTCGTAGCCGAAAATGGAATATGGGTGTTGTCGCGCTGTTCGCAACGGATCTTCGATCGACGCGGCCAGGCATCTGGTGAAATCTTTGCCGGCAGGGCCGCCGCCTCCCACAAAACCTTTTTCCTTCCCCCCTCGCTCCCCCGCCCCTATCGGCGACCCCCATGACCACCACCACCCACCCCTGGCGCACCGAACTGCGCGCAATGCTGCGGCTGGCCGGGCCGTTGGCGGTGGCGAATCTGTTGCAGATGATGGTTTATGCCATCGACGTGGTGTTCGTCGCGCGGCTGGGGGCAGAGGCGCTGGCGGCGGCCAGCCTGTCGGTCAGTCTGTTCGGGCTGATGGTGTGGAGTGCCTCGGGGATGTCCGGGGCGGTCACCGCGCTGATCGCCGCCGAGCGGGGGCGTGGGCGCCATGCCTTGCGGGAAATACGACGCTCGGTGCGGATGGCGTTGTGGCTGGCGGTGGCGCTGGGACTGGCGAGCATGGTGGTGTGCCAGCAGGGCGCGGCGATCCTGCTGGCCGCTGGCGAGCCCGCGCGCATCGCGGTGCGGGCGGGGACGTTCCTGATGGTGCTGCAGGGGGCGGCGATCCCGATGATTGCCGGCAATGTGCTGCGCGGTTTCGTGGCGGCGATGGGGCGTCCGGTGTTTGCCACGGCGATCACCGCGCTGGCGATCGTCGCCAATGCGCTGGGCAATTACGCCTTTGTCTTCGGGCATTGGGGGATGCCCGCCATGGGCCTGAGCGGGTCGGCGCTGTCCAGCGACTGCACCGCGCTGGTCACGCTGGCCGCTTATTTGCTGGCCATCCGCACCGATCGCCGGTTGCACCGATACCGTTTGCTGGGCCATTGGTGGCGCGCGGAATGGGCGCGGCTGGGGGCGCTGGTGCGGCTGGGCGGGCCGATCGGTTACCGTGCTGGCCGAGGTTGGCATGTTCGGCGGGGCCGCCTTTTTGATGGGGCTGCTCGGCGAGGTGCAGCTGGCGGCTCACAGCGTCGCCTTGCAGATTGCCGCCTTCACCTTTCAGCTGCCGATGGGGATCGCGCAAGCCGCCACCATCCGCGTCGGCCAATGCCATGGGGCGGGGGACCGGGCCGGAGCTGGCCGGGCGGGCTGGACGGCCCTGGCGGTGGGCGTCGGCTTTTCGCTGTCCACTGCCGTGCTGTTGCTGGGCGCGCCGCGGCTGGTCCTGTCGGCTTACGTGGATGTGACCGCACCGGCCAATGCGGCGATGGTTGGCTATGCCGTCAGTTTCCTGGCGGTGGGGGCGGCGTTTCAGTTGGTCGATGGTGCGCAAGTGATCGCCGCAGGGGCCTTGCGCGGGCTGCAGGATACGCGCATCCCTATGGTCATCGCGCTGCTGGGCTATTGGCTGCCCGGCCTCGGCACCGCCGTCGTGCTGGCATTCGGCACGCGGCTGCAGGGGCTGGGGGTGTGGATCGGGCTGGCCGTGGGGCTGGCAGTCGTCGCCGCGCTGCTGCTGCGGCGCTGGCACCGGCGCGAGGCATTGGGGCTGTCTCTCGCGCTGGGCTGAACATTTGTTCCGGCCGCGCTAAAAAAATCCGTTGCCCGCCTTGACGATGTAACCTGCCGCAACCATATCCGCGCCGCTGGCACTCTCATACCGGGAGTGCCAAGTGCACAATATCCATCTGCAGAGAGGTATTCTCATGAGTTTTCGTCCGCTGCACGACCGCGTTCTAGTCCGCCGGGTCGAAGCCGAGGAAAAGACCGCCGGCGGCATCATCATCCCCGACAGTGCCAAGGAAAAGCCCGCCGAGGGTGAAATCGTCTCCGTGGGTACGGGTACCCGCGCCGACGACGGCAAGGTAACCCCGCTCGACGTCAAATCCGGCGACCGCGTGCTGTTCGGCAAGTGGTCCGGCACCGAAGTCAAGGTTGGCGGGGAAGACCTGCTGATCATGAAGGAATCCGACATTCTGGGCGTGTTGGGCTGATCCGCCATCCGGCTCACCTGGGCCGGGTCGCGATCTTCATCAACAGCATCTCAACATTCAGCCGATTTCAAAGGAAAACGAACATGGCAGCCAAGGACGTACGCTTTTCGCGCGATGCGCGCGAACGCATTCTGCGCGGCGTGGATATCCTCGCCGACGCGGTGAAAGTCACGCTGGGCCCCAAGGGCCGCAACGTGGTCATCGAAAAGAGCTTCGGCGCTCCCCGCATTACCAAGGACGGCGTCACCGTCGCCAAGGAAATCGAACTGAAGGACAAGTTCGAGAACATGGGCGCGCAGATGCTGCGCGAAGTCGCCAGCAAGACCAACGACATTGCCGGTGACGGCACCACCACCGCCACCGTGCTGGCCCAGTCCATCGTTCGCGAAGGCATGACGGCGGTTGCAGCCGGCATGAACCCGATGGATCTGAAGCGCGGCATCGATCTGGCCGTGACCAAGGTCGTCGCCGACCTCAAGGCGCGTTCGACGCCCGTCGCAGGCACTGCTGAAATCGCTCAGGTCGGTATCATTTCGGCCAATGGCGACATCGAAATCGGCCAGAAGATCGCCGAAGCGATGGAAAAGGTCGGCAAGGAAGGCGTGATCACCGTCGAAGAGGCCAAGGGCCTGGAATTCGAACTGGATGTCGTCGAAGGCATGCAGTTCGACCGCGGCTATCTGTCGCCCTACTTCGTGACCAACCCCGACAAGATGACCGTCGAGCTGGAAAACCCCTACATCCTGATCCACGAGAAGAAGCTGTCGTCGCTGCAGGCGATGCTGCCGGTGCTCGAGGCCGTGGTGCAGTCGGGTCACCCGCTGCTGATCATCGCCGAAGACATCGAGGGCGAAGCACTGGCCACCCTGGTGGTCAACAAGCTGCGCGGCGGCCTGAAGGTTGCAGCGGTCAAGGCGCCTGGGTTCGGCGATCGCCGCAAGGCCATGCTGGGCGATATCGCCACGCTGACCGCCGGCGAAATGATCAGCGAGGATCTCGGCATCAAGCTCGAGAACGTCACGCTGGCCATGCTGGGCCAGGCCAAGAAGGTCACCATCGACAAGGACAACACCACCATCGTCGATGGCAATGGTCAGGCTGTGGACATCAAGGCTCGCGTCGAGCAGATCCGTTCGCAGATCGAAACCACGACCAGCGACTACGACCGTGAAAAGCTTCAGGAACGCCTGGCCAAGCTGGCCGGCGGTGTTGCCGTGATCAAGGTCGGTGGCGCTTCGGAAGTCGAAGTGAAGGAGCGCAAGGATCGCGTCGACGACGCCCTCCATGCCACCCGCGCTGCGGTCGAAGAAGGCATCGTCCCCGGTGGCGGTACCGCGTTGCTCTATGCCACCGTGGCGCTCGAAGGCCTCAAGGGTGCCAACGACGACCAGACCAAGGGTATCGACATCGTGCGCCGCGCGATTCTGACCCCGGTTCGCCAGATTGCCCAGAATGCCGGCCATGACGGCGCGGTGATTTCGGGCAATTTGCTGCGCGAAGCCAATCAGAACATCGGCTTCAACGCGGCGACCGATACCTACGAAGACCTGAAGGCATCCGGTGTGGTCGATCCCACCAAGGTCGTGCGCATCGCGCTGCAGGATGCCGCTTCGGTGGCCGGCCTGCTGATCACCACGGAAGCGGCGATCAGCGAGCGCGTCGAAGACAAGCCTGCCGGCGGCGGCGGCATGCCGGGCGGCGGCATGGGCGGCATGGGCGGAATGGACTTCTAGGTTCAAACACTCTGTTACCACGCAGCGGGGCCGGGGGAGCAATCCTCCGGCCCTCTGTCGTTTGGCGTCCCAGCAGTCATCCTGACGGAAGTCATTATCCGTTGTGCGCAACGCCAGTTGGAAAGCCGTTACCGCCGGTTTGCGCAAACCAGGGCGCGCGAAACAACCACCATCGCTCGCCAAGCGGGCCGGCTCCACGTGGTATAATCGGTGTGGCGAGAATGGATGCTGGCTTCCGTCAGCATGACGAAGCAAATGCGATTGCCCTGAGGTGAATGCGCCAGCGGGTTGATTCGACGTGGATTTGCGAATATTGTCGCTTGCACAGCCCGGCTCGTCGCCGCGCGCTTGTCCCGGTCGGGACATGCGTTAAGCGTATGTGCAGGGTCTTGGGGGTAGGTACGCCTGTGCGGACAAGCATTCTCAATCAATTGCTGGGTGCCCTGGTGTTGGGGGGCGCGGTGCTTGTGCCGTTGCAGATGGCCGGCGCCGCACAAAGCGACGATCTCGCGCAGAGCTTCGACAACGTCTTTGCCGCAAGGCCGGCGGCGGTCACGGCCCAGCCATCGATCGCTCCTGCCCGCCGTACGATGCCGCCGTTGCGCGTACCCGCGCCCACGCCGCTGGCCGTGCCCATGTATCTGTCGCGGCAGGATGGTCCTTCACCGCTTGTGCCGCCTGCGCCGCTTGCCGGCGGCGCCTATGGCAGCGTCTACACTGGCCCGTACTCCAGTCCGCCGCTCGCCGGTCCGGCCGCCTTGCCCATCGACAGCGCGTTCGAGCGGCGGCTGCTGGCGGTCGCCGAAGGGTCGCATGGCCGGATCGGCGTGGCCGCGCTCGATCTTTCCTCCGGGCGCAGCGTCGCCGTACTGGGCGAACAGCCGTTCCCGATGGCCAGCACCGCGAAGGTCGCGATCGTCGCCACTTTCCTGGCGGATGTCGATGCGGGCCGCCTGCGCCTGAGCGATCGCTATCCGATGATGTTCCCGCTGCCGTCGGCCAAGTTTTCCAGCGCCATCGCGCCGGCGCGCCCCGGCGAAATGCTTTCGGCCCAGGAATTGATCGAACGGGCCATCACGCTCAGCGACAATCACGCCACCGATGGGCTGCTCGCGGCAGTCGGCGGGCCATGGGCGGTGGACCGCTGGCTGCGCGGTGCCGGGCTGACCGGAATCCGCCTCGACCACAACATCAATACGCTGGTGCGCGATGACGGAATGGTCAATCCCGCGACCACCATCGATATCCACGACAGCACCACCCCGCTGACCATGGTCCGGCTGCTGGCCGGGCTTTACCAGGGCAACTGGCTGAGCCCCGCCAGCCGCGACGTGCTGCTGGGCGCGATGAGTCGCTGCAAGACCGGGGTGCACCGCATGCGCCTGTTGCTGCCCGGCGATGCGCTGATCGGGCACAAGACCGGCACGCTGGCCAATACCTCCAGCGATGTCGGATTCATTCGCACGCCGGGCGGTCGTACCCTCGCGCTGGCGATCTATGTGACCGGGCAAGGCAGCAAGCCCGACCGGGAATCGCGCATCGCCACGATCGCCCGCGCCGTTTACGACGGCTATCAGCCGCAGGTGGAATTTGCGGGCGGGATACCGGCGCGCTAGATTAGCATTTGAGAAGAAAGAGACAGACCTGGGGCTGGAGGCCCCAGACCCCCGAAATGTACGCGATGCGCTTGATACGAGCGTCGCACAATGGCGCGACGCCTGAAGTTCATGTTGCTTCGCGACTCTTCTAATTCCCCTCCCGCTTGCGGGAGGGGCCAGGGGTGGGCACCTTTTTCTTCAACTACGCGAAGCACGAAGCAAGTGCCCACCCCCAACCCCTCCCGCAAGCGGCAGGGGAGTTCGGCAGCACATGTCACGCCTGATCGCCAGACGAAAAAGGCGCGCGAAGTTAAACTCCGCGCGCCCAATTCGATAAACTTCGCCGAAAGGCGAAGATTACATCGAGGCAGCCGAAGCAGCCGACGAAGCGGCACCAGCGGCAGCGGTAGCGGCCGACGAAGCCGAATCAGCAGCCGTGGTAGCGCCCGAAGCAGCCGAAGCGGCGCCCGAAGCAGCCGAGTCAGCAACCGAAGCGGAGCTGTCAGCAGCCGAAGCGGAATCCGATGAGGACGAGTCGGCAGCGTGGTTGCAGGCCGAAAGAGTCAGGACAGCGCCGGCAACGGCAGCGGCGAGAACGATCTTGCGCATGTATGGTATTCCTTGAACAGCGAGTGGACCACGCGCGACACAAGGCCGTGCGGAAAGGCTACCGCTAGAGTAGACTTCACGCGTCAATTAATCACCTTGGCGCCGCGATGCAAGCGCTAGTCGCGTATGTGCCTCGCAGCACCCGCATTTCGTGTAATTTGGTAGCCCGAAGTCGGGATTTCAATGCGAAAAACTGCCGACGACCGGGGGTATGGTTACCGCCCGGCGATTTTGGCGCAGCGCCGAACGTACCTGTCAGGCTCAGGGTGCTTTCCCCGCACGCCAAGTAACTCTATGGACACCCCATGGCAACACGGCAGCATCTCTATCTGGTCGATGGATCGGCCTATATTTTTCGCGCCTATCATCGGCTGCCCCCGCTGACCAATCGGCATGGCGTGCCTGTCGGGGCGGTCTATGGCTACACCACGATGTTGTGGAAACTGGCGGAAGACCTGCACAAAGCGGACGGTCCGACGCATTTGGCAGTCATTCTCGACAAAGCCGGCACCTCGTTTCGCAATGCGCTCTACGACCAGTATAAAGCGCAACGGCCGCCCCCGCCCGAGGACCTGGTGCCGCAGTTCCCGTTAATCCGCGATGCGACACGCGCCTTCAGCCTGCCATGCATCGAGGAGGATGACCTGGAAGCCGATGACGTCATTGCGTCCTATGCGCGCGCAGCCTCGGCGCAGGGGTGGGACGTCACCATCGTCTCTTCCGACAAGGATCTGATGCAATTGATCGGCACGTCGGGCGGCGGCGGCCATGTCGACATGCTCGATACGATGAAAAATCAGCGAATCGACATTGCCGAAGTGGTCGAAAAATTTGGCGTGCCCCCTGAACAGGTCGGTGACGTGCTGGCGCTGATGGGCGATTCGGTGGACAACATTCCCGGCATCCGTGGCATCGGGCCAAAGACCGCAGGCAAGCTGATCCAGGATCATGGCACGCTGGAGGCGGCATTGGCGTCGGCCCCGGCAATGAAGCCGGGCAAGTTGCGCGACAGCCTGATCGAACAGGCCGACATGGCGCGATTGTCGCGCCGACTGGTGCAGCTGAAGGAAGATTGCGTGCTGCCGCTGCCGCTGGAAAGCTTCGCAATCGCCGCGATCCCGCCGGCACCGCTGGCGGCCTTCCTGACCGACCATGGCTTTACCAGCCTGCTGCGCCGGCTCGACGCCGGCAGCGGCAGCCCGGACCGCGCCAACTCGCTGAACCCCGCCAAGCCGGCCGCCATGCCCGCGGCGGGCGGCAGCGCATCGGCCGCTCTACCGCCGCGCGGCCCGCGCCAGCCATTGCCCGAATTGCCGGCCATCGATCTGGCTGCGTATGAATGCGTACAGACGATTGAAGCGCTCGATGCCTGGATCGCGCGCGGTTTTGCCGCCCGGCTGATCGCTTTCGACACCGAAACCAGCGCGCTGGACGCGCAGCAGGCGGATCTGGTCGGGATCAGCCTGGCGGTGGGGCCGAACCAGGCCTGCTACATCCCGCTGGGCCATGCCGGTGGCGACATGTTTGCCCAAAAACCGCGGCAAATTCCGCGCGACGAAGCCCTGGCCCGGCTGAAGCCGCTGCTCGAAAGCGATGCGGTGCTGAAAATCGGCCACAACGCCAAATACGATCTCAACATGCTGGCCCGCAACGGCGTCCATGTCGCGCCGATCGACGACACCATGGTGATGAGCTTCGATCTCGACGCGGGGCGCATGGAAGAAGGCATCGGCGGCGGCCACGGCATGAACGAGCTGGCCCTGCGGCACCTGGGCCACGCTTGCATCGCCTTCAAGGATGTCTGCGGCAGCGGGCGCAATGCCATCAGCTTTGCGCAAGTGCCGCTCGACCGGGCGACACCCTATGCAGCGGAGGATGCCGACGTGACCTGGCGTCTGCATCGCCTGCTGAAACCGCGCCTTTCCGACGAATCCGCGACCCGCGTCTATGAACGCGTCGATCGGCCGTTGATCCCGGTCGTCGCGCAGATGGAGCGCCACGGCATCCATGTCGATCGGGCGCGGCTGGCCGGGCTCTCGACCGAATTCGCCAAGGCGCTGGCCGAGCTGGAAACCGAAATCCACGGCCATGCCGGCGCGCCCTTCACCATCGGCAGCCCCAAGCAACTGGGCGATGTCCTGTTTGCCCAGATGGGGCACGGGGGCAGCAAGAAGGGCAAGAGCGGGCAGTTCTCGACTGATCAGGGGGTGCTGGAAAAACTTGCCCGCGAAGGCGTGGTCATGGCCGCGCGGGTGCTCGACTGGCGCCAGCTGGCCAAGCTGCGCTCGACCTATACCGAGGCGCTGCAGGCCGCGATCAACCCGGCAACCAGCCGCGTCCACACCTGCTATTCGCTGGTCGGCGCGCAGACCGGGCGCTTGTCGTCGACCGAGCCCAATCTCCAGAACATCCCGATCCGCACCGAGATCGGCCGCCAGATCCGCGAATGTTTCGTCGCCGAACCCAGTCCTGACCCTTCAAAACGGCATGTGCTGCTGTCTGCCGATTACAGCCAGATCGAATTGCGGCTGGCCGCGCATATGGCCGACGTGCCGGCGTTGAAGGAAGCCTTTGCCGATGGCGCCGATATTCACGCGCGCACCGCCGAGGAAATGTTCGGCCGGGTCGATCGCGACACGCGCGGCCGCGCCAAGACGATCAATTTCGCGATCCTCTACGGCATCTCGCGCTGGGGCCTGGCCCAACGGCTGGGCGTGACCCCGGATGAGGCGCAGGCGATGATATCGCGCTATTTCGAGCGTTTTCCCGGCATCCAGCGCTATATCCACGAAACGCTGGAAGGGGTGCGCCAGCGCGGCTATTCCGAGACGCTGTTCGGGCGCAAATGCTGGTTTCCGCGCATCAATGCCAGGGCCCAGGCCGAGCGCCAGGGCAGCGAGCGTGCCGCGATCAACGCTCCCATCCAGGGCACCTGCGCCGACATCATCAAGCGCGCGATGGTGCGGATGGACCCGGCGCTGGCGGCCGCCGGTCTGGGGCAGGTGCGGATGCTGCTGCAGGTGCATGACGAGCTGGTATTCGAATTGCCCGAGGGCGATGTGGCGGTGGCCAGTGTGGTCATCCGGCAAGTGATGGCTGACGCCGCCCGGCCCGCGGTGGAACTCTCCGTACCGCTTGGCGTCGAGATCGGCACCGGGCCAAGCTGGGGAAGTGCACATTGATCGAAAAGATCGCGAGCCAGCCCGTCGACAATCAACCTTTCTGGAGCATCACCGCGGCGACCGCCGACATCCAGAAACCGCCCCTGCCCACCTGGAATGAGCTGGACCACTGGTCCGATCGCATGACCCATACCGCGATCGTGCTGGGCGTCGCCGTGGGC
>CAXTOS010000008.1:0-42569 GCA_964245935.1 uncultured Novosphingobium sp. | reverse complement strand
GGCGCGGGATATGGGGATGGGCCCCACCCCAACCCCTCCCCTGAAGGGGAGGGGCCAGAAGAGCACGCTAAGCTGGCCGATCTTGCCGAACAGGCAGCACGGTTGTGCAAGGCCGATCTGGTCACCGAAATGGTTGGCGAGTTTCCGGAATTGCAGGGGCTGGTGGGCGGCTATTATGCTCGGGCCGAGGGCTTGCCTGATGAAGTGGCAAATGCGATCCGGGATCATTACAAGCCGGTCGGGCAGGGCGATGAGGTGCCCGGCGCGCCGGTGACGGTGGCGGTGAGTCTGGCGGACAAGCTGGACACGCTGGTGCAGTTTTTCCGGATCGACGAGAAGCCAACGGGATCGAAAGACCCGTTCGCACTCCGCCGTGCTGCACTGGGTATTATCAACATCGTGCTTGATAACGGATTGCGATTGTCTCTCCACCAGGCACACCGGAGAGCGTTGCCAGGACCGGATATGGATAATCCGGAAGTGGATGGAAAACTCCATTGGCAGGTAATTGCCTTCCTGGCCGACCGTCTCAAGGTCCAGCAACGCGAAGCCGGCGTCCGCCATGACCTGATCGATGCGGTCTTCGCGCTGGGTGGCGAGGACGATCTCGTTCGCTTGCTCGCCCGCGTCCAGGCACTCCAAAGCTTCATCATCACCGAAGACGGCACCAACCTCCTCGCCGGCTACAAACGCGCCGCCAACATCCTTAAAAAGGAAGGCTTCCCTGCTCCCCTCCCGCTTGCGGGAGGGGCCGGGGGTGGGCACTTGCTTCCTGGCTTATCGGCCGAGAAAGGTCCCACCCCTAACCCCTCCCGCAAGCGGGAGGGCAATTATTCCCCCGAACCTGCCGAGGCTGCGCTCATTGCCGCGCTGGAAATCGCCGCGCCTCGCGCCGAGGCTGCCATTGCCGCAGAGGACTTCGCTGGCGCCATGGCCGCCCTTGCCAACCTCCGCCCCCCGATCGACGCCTTCTTCGAGACCGTCATCGTCAACGATCCCGACGAAAACAAACGCGCTGCGCGGTTTGGTTTACTTGACCGATTTCGTGCTGCAGTGCACAAAGTTGCCGATTTCAGTTTGATCGAGGGGTAGGATTCCCTCGCGTCCCGTCCAGTATCCGCATGCGAGGTGAGCTAGTGGCAAATCAGGTCTATACGTTCGGCGGCGGCGTCAGCCATGCGGACCCGCGCACGCGCGACAAGGTGATCTGCGGAGGCAAGGGGGCAAACCTGGCCGAAATGGCGGGCATCGGCCTGCCGGTGCCGCCCGGCTTCACCATCACCACCGAGGAATGCGTCCGTTATCTGCGCGAAGGCGCCAACTTCTCGGACGCGCTGCGGGCCGATGTCGCCACGGCGCTGACCCATATCGAAACGACCGTTGGCAAGAAATTCGGCGATGCCGCCGATCCGCTGCTGGTCTCGGTGCGCTCGGGCGCGCGGGTGTCGATGCCGGGGATGATGGATACGGTGCTGAATCTCGGGCTGAACGACGCGACCGTCGCCGGCCTGGCCGCCACCTCGGGCGATCCGCGCTTCGCCTGGGACAGCTATCGCCGCTTTATCCAGATGTATTCCGACGTGGTGCTGGGACTCGACCATCATCTGTTCGAAGATGCGCTGGAAATCGCCAAGGAAGACAAGGGCTATTTCACCGATGTCGAGCTTGATGCCGAGGACTGGCAGAAACTAGTGGCGCAATATAAGGCGATCGCCGCGGATGCGTTGGGCCGGCCGTTCCCCCAGGACGTGCATGAACAATTGTGGGGCGCCATCGCCGCGGTGTTCGACAGCTGGGACTCGGACCGGGCCAAGGTCTATCGCCGGCTGAACAACATCCCCGCCGACTGGGGCACCGCGGTCAATGTGCAGGCCATGGTGTTCGGCAACATGGGCGACACCAGCGCCACCGGCGTCGCCTTCACCCGCGATCCGGCTACCGGCGAAAAGGCCTATTACGGCGAATGGCTGGTCAATGCGCAGGGCGAGGATGTGGTCGCCGGCATCCGCACCCCGCAGTATTTGACTAGGGCATCACGCGAGCGCGCCGGGGCCAGGCCGCTGTCGATGGAAGAGGCGATGCCCGACGCTTATGGCGAACTGGCGCGCGTGTTCGAACTGCTGGAACAGCACTACACCGACATGCAAGACATCGAGTTCACGGTCGAACGCACCAAGCTGTGGATGCTCCAGACCCGCAGCGGCAAGCGTACTGCCAAGGCCGCGCTGAAGATGGCGGTGGACATGGTGGCCGAAGGCCTGATCGACGAGGCGACCGCGATCCGCCGCATCGATCCGATGGCGCTCGACCAGCTGCTGCACCCCACGCTCGATCCCAGGGCGGTCCGCAACGTGCTGGGCAAGGGGTTGCCGGCGTCGCCCGGCGCGGCTTCGGGCGCGATCGTGCTGGATGCCGATCTGGCCGAAAAGCTGGCCGAACGCGGCGATGCGGTGATCCTGGTGCGGCTGGAAACCAGTCCGGAAGACATCCACGGCATGCACGCCGCGCGCGGCATCCTGACTGCGCGCGGCGGCATGACCAGCCATGCGGCGGTGGTTGCGCGCGGCATGGGGCGCCCGTGCGTTTCGGGCGCGTCCAGCCTGTCGATCGACATGGCCGCGCGCAAGCTGCGCATCGGCAATCATGAGCTGAAGGAAGGCGATGTCATCACGCTGGACGGCACCTCGGGCGAGATCATGGCCGGGGAAGTGGCGACGATCGAGCCGGAACTGGTCGGCGATTTCGGCACGCTGATGGTCTGGGCCGACCAGCATCGCCGGATGAAAGTGCGCGCCAACGCCGAAACTCCCGAGGATTGCCGCATGGCCCGCCAGTTCGGCGCCGAAGGCATCGGCCTGTGCCGCACCGAGCATATGTTCTTCGACGCCGACCGCATCTCGGCGGTGCGCCAGATGATCCTGGCCGAAGATGGCGAGGGCCGGCGCAAGGCACTGGCCAAGCTGCTGCCCGAGCAGCGCGCCGATTTCCACGCGATTTTCGAGATCATGGCCGGGTTGCCGGTGACCATCCGGCTGCTCGATCCGCCGCTGCACGAATTCCTGCCGCACAGCGACGCCGAATTCGGGGAATTGTCCGAAACCATCGGGATCGGCGTGGAAACCCTGCGCCGCCGCGCCGGGGAATTGCACGAATTCAATCCCATGCTGGGGCACCGCGGTTGCCGTCTCGGAATTACCTTCCCCGAAATCTACGAAATGCAGGTCCGCGCGATCTTCGAGGCGGCCTGCGATGTCGCCGCCGCCAGTGGCCCCGATCCGATCGGGGCGCCGGTGCCCGAAGTGATGATCCCGCTGGTGGCCACCGGCAAGGAACTGGAAATCCTGAAGGCACTGGTCGACCGCACGGCGGAAGCGGTGTTCGCGGAAAAGGGCCGCCGCCTGGATTATCATGTCGGTACCATGATCGAACTGCCCCGCGCCGCATTGATGGCCGGCGACATCGCCAGGCACGGCGAATTCTTCTCGTTCGGCACCAATGACCTGACGCAGACCGCGCTGGGGGTCAGCCGCGACGATGCCGCCCGGTTCCTGGGCGCTTACGTGGAACAGGGGATCTACGCGCGCGATCCCTTCGTCAGCCTGGACATCGACGGGGTTGGCGAACTGGTCCGCATCGCCGCCGAGCGCGGTCGCGCCACGCGGCCGGGGATCAAGCTGGGCATCTGCGGCGAACATGGTGGCGATCCGGCGTCAATCGCGTTCTGCGAAGCGGTAGGACTGGATTACGTCAGCGCCTCGCCATACCGGGTGCCGATCGCCCGGCTGGCGGCGGCGCAGGCGGCGCTGGGGTAAATAAATCCTCCCCTGTTGGGGGAGGTGGCTCGCGCAGCGAGACGGAGAGGGCCGGTTGGGCAAAACTTCGGGGTGGGCCATGGCGGAGGCTCCCCCTACGTCAGCCCTGCGGCCTGCCACCTCCCCCAAAGGGGGAGGGTTTTCCCGGCGCGGCTGACAACACCCGCGCCACACCCACAAACTCGCTGATATCCAGCGTTTCCGCACGGCGCGCCGGATCGATACCCAGCTCATCAAGCGCCGCCAGTGCCCCCGGCAAACCCTTCAAGCTCTGGCGCAGCATCTTGCGGCGTTGGCCGAAGGCGGCTTCGGTAACGCGTTCGAGCATGCGGGCCGAGACCTGCGGCGGCATGGCGGCGGGGACGACATGGACCATCGCCGACATCACCTTGGGCGGGGGAGTGAAGGCGCTGCGGTGGACTTTCATGGCGATTTTAGCCTGGGCGCGCCACCCGGCCAGCACCGCCAGCCGGCCATAGGCGTCGCCGGCCGGAGTGGCGATGATGCGCTCCGCCACTTCCTGCTGGAACATCAGCGTCAGCGAAGACCAGCGCGGCGGCCAGGCTTCGCCGGACAGCCAGCCGGTGAACAGCGCGGTGCCGACATTGTAGGGCAGGTTGGCGACGATCGCATAGGGCTCGCCCATCAGCGTGGCGGGATCGATCGCCAGCGCGTCGCCGGCGATGATGCGCAGCCGGCCGGGAAACGCTTCGTCCAGTTCGGCGAGCGCGGGCAGGCAGCGGCGGTCCATCTCGACCGCGGTGACGCGCGCGCCGGCGCGGAGCAGGGCCCGCGTCAACCCGCCGGGGCCGGGGCCGACTTCAAGGACGGCGCGGTCCCGCAGCGGGCCGGGGATCGCCGCGATGCGGGTGAGCAGTTGTTCATCGAACAGGAAATTCTGACCCAGCGCCTTGGTTGCGAACAGGCCGTGGCGGGCAATGACTTCCCGTAATGGCGGCAGGGCGCCCCCCACCTTTGTCGACGCACTCATGCGGCAGCGCGGCGCGCGGCGCATTCTCCTGCGGTGCGCAAGGCGGCGATGGTCGCTCCCGAATCGGCCAGGCCCTTGCCGGCAATGGCAAAGGCGGTGCCGTGATCGGGTGAGGTGCGGATGATCGGCAGACCCAGCGTAACATTGACACCGGTGTCGAAATCGAGCGTTTTCAGCGGAATCAGCGCCTGATCGTGGTACATGCACAGCGCCACGTCGTAACCGGACCGGGCGCGCGGGGCAAACAGCGCGTCCGCCGCGTGCGGCCCGGTGGCGGCGATGCCTTCGGCACGCAGCTGCGCAATGGCCGGGACGATGATGCTCGCTTCCTCGTCGCCCATGCGGCCGGCTTCGCTGGCATGGGGATTGAGCGCGGCGATGGCCAGGCGGGGCGCGGCGACGCCGAAATCACGGGTCAGGGCGGACGCGACGATGCGCGCGCGGCGCAGGATCAGCTCGATCGAGATCGTCCGGGGCACTTGCGCCAGCGCAATATGTACGGTGATCGGCACGGTCCGCAGCGATGGTCCGGCCAACATCATCACCGCATCCTCCGCCGCGACGCCGCAGGCCTGCGCGACGAATTCGGTTTGTCCGGGATGCGCGAAACCGACTTCCGCGAGCAGCGACTTGGCGATCGGACCGGTGACGATGCCCGATGCGGCGCCGCAGACCGCCAGCCGGGTCGCCTCGGTCAGCGATGCCAGCGCCAGTTCGGCGCCCCGACGACATGGCGCGCCCGGTGCGTAGGCCATGTCGAGCGAGCCCAGGACCGGCAGCGCGGTATCGAAGCAGGCGGCGGCCTGATCGGGATGCGAGATTGCCCGGATCGGCAAGTCCAGCCCGCGCTGGCGCGCCGCTGTCCTCAGCAATTCCAGCCCGCCGACCGCGAAAAAGCCGGGCACGCGCCGGGGTACCCGGCTGACCCAGGCCGCGGTCAGCAGTTCCGGGCCGACCCCGGCGGGATCGCCGAGCGACACGGCAAGCGCTCTGCCGGCAGAAGGCGTGTTGCTCACGGTTGTCTCACTCCGTTCGCGGGATGCACCTGCGCCCGGCGCTCAATTATAGTCGATGATGGCATCGCGGCGAAGGTCGCGCAGGTACATCTGCGCGCGCTTGTTGACGCGGTCGTCTTCCATCTGGGTCATCAGATCTTCGAAGCTGGGGCCGTTGTCGGCCTTGGGATCGTCGCGCCCGCACAGCATCAGCACCCGCACCCCTTCGGTCAGCGACCCGAACGGCGGGGTCGCCTCGCCCACCGACAGCGCCAGGATCGACTGCTGCAGCGCGGGCGGCAAGTCGCGCGCCTTGACCTGATCGTTGGCGACGACCTGCGCGCCAAATTTGGCGGCCACGACGTCCACGCCGCCGCAACCATGCGCGGTTTTCATTGCTGCGGCAAAGTCCTGGGCCAGTCTGGTTGAATCGGCCGGCCTGGCGGTGGGGGAAAGATTGAGCGAAACCTGCTTGAGCGCCAGCAGCGCATCGCGCGGATCGGCGGTCAGGATCTGGCGTTTGTCGATCAGCAGCAGGATGGAAAAGCCGCCGCGCATTTCGATCGGGCCGACCAATTGACCCGGGTTCAGTTCGTGAGCCGCCGTCGCCAGTTCGGCGGGCAGTTGAGCCAGCCGGATCCAGCCGAGATCGCCGCCGACAGCTGCGGTCGAAGCCTCGGAATATTGGCGTGCATAAGCGACGAAGCTGCCGCCCTGCCGAATCTGATCGAGGATCCGCTTGGCGTTTGCCGCGATCGTCGCGCGGTTCTCGGGGGTTGCCGACAAGTAAATCTCGCCGATCCGGTATTCCTCGGTACCCTTCGACGCCTGGAGATGGGTGAGCAGGTCCTTCACTTCTTCCTGGCTGACGTTGACGAAGGGCTGGACATTGCGCCGCAGCACGCGTTGCCAGGCCAGTTCACCCTTGATCTGGCGTTTGAGCGACGCGGGCGAGGAGCCGATACGGGCCAGATACGCATCGAGCCGGGGCACGGTCTGGTGAAAATTCTGCTCGGCGACGCGGGCGTAGGTCTCATTGACCTCTTCGTCGGAAACCGCGACATCGGCCGTCTTGGCTTCCTGGATCTGTAGCGTTTCATCGATCAGATTGCGCAGTATCTGGAGCCGCAGCCGCTCGGTTTCCTCCGGGCTGACCTTGTTGTTGCTGGCCGACAGGGTAAGCGCCAGCCGCTGTTCGACATCGGTGCCCGTAACAATGTCGCCGTTGATTACGGCGGTGGGTCGCCGCACGTTCGGGCTGGCATGGCCGAACATGGTGATGTCATTGGGAATGACGATCGCGCCTTGCGCCGATTCCTGCACCGGCGCTTCGTCCTGCGCCTGGGCGGGCGCATCGTCCTGCGCCTGAGCCGGCGCTTTGTTCTGCGCCTGAGCTGGCGCTTGGTCCTGCGCCTGGGCGGGCGCTGCATCCTGCGCAGAGGCCGCGCTCGTGGTTCCGATGCCGGCCAGCATGAGCAAAGCCGCGCCTGTCCCCAGGGCGAATGACCCTCCGGCAAAAATCCGCGCGCGAAACTGCTTTTTCACCGTACCGTCGATCCTGTCTGCGGCCCGCCGATGCGGGTGCGTGGCGGATGCTTGATTGGATTCAACCATCTTAACCAAAGCTGAGTTTGTCGGGCGACCCGAAGACCGGGGCCAAATCGGCGCCGCGATAGCGCGTTTGTCCGGCGATGCCAAGCTTAGCGCAGGCCGAGATGTTTGAGCGACAGGTGCAGCATGAAGCTGGTGCCCTGCACCGCATCGCCGATGGTGATATAATCGCGCCGATACGTGAAATCCAGTTCCAGGCAATCGCTTTTGTACGACACGCCGATCCGCGTGCGCAGCGGCTGGAACGGCGAGGTCGGCTGTCCGGGCAGCAGATTGTTCTGGCTGAGATCGAACACGCCCGAGCCGAACACCGACCAATAGGGGCCGACGGCGACGCGCCCCGCTGCGCGCAATTCGTTGCTGTCGGCCAGATCCTCCAGGCTGAGCGCGGTCTGGCGGTTGAGCCGCAGATAGCCAAGTTCGAAATAGGTACTCTCGCTGCCGATCGTGGCGTCGACTTCGTTGCGATGCACCGCAAATGTGGAATGGTCGATGCGGAAGCGCTCGGTAAAGGTCAGGAAATCGCGGTAGCGCAGCTCGACCCGCCCGACGTAATCCGAAAAACGATTGGTCAGCCCGGTGCCGGGGGGCAGCGGCGTGTCGTTATCGGTGAAGCGGTAGGATTGGCCCAGATTGGCCGTCGCGCGCAGGCCGGGCCGGTCGAGCTGGTAGTCGAAGCCGTACGTGACGCGCGCGCCATCTTCGATCCGGTCGTAGCCGGGGAAGCGGTTCAGCGCGAACAGATTGTCGTCTTCGAGCTCGACGGCGCGCGAATCCTCGTTGGGGATCGACAGGTGGGGCGTAGGCGGAGTTGCGACCAGCTGCACATGCGGCGAGATCACCTGGGTGCCGCCCAGGGCCGCACCGACAAAGGGCCAGGTCACGTCCACCGCCGCCGTGACCGAGCCGCGCGCCTGCCATCCCGGCAGCCCCTGATAGACCGTGGTGGCGGTCAGATAATTGTTGCTGGAATGATAGGCCCCGCCCTGTGCCAGCGCGGTAAGGGTGACAACCTGGCCCAGCGCGGTAATGCGGTGCAGATCCCAGCGGGCATCGACAAAGGCGCGCTGGGTGTCCTGCCCCGCCGAGCGGGTGATCGCCAGGCTGTTGGCCTGCAACGTGATCACCCCGCCCAGCAGCGGATCGGCAATCCGGCGGCGGTAATCGATTTCGGGCAGGGCGATCGGCACCAGCCCCTGGCTTTCGCCGGTGCGCAGCGTCTGGAACGCCCAGCCTGCGATCGCGAAATAGCTGTCGGGATCGATGTGTTCGACCTTGACGGTCGAGCGCAGTTCGTCGTCGTTGGAAATCGAATAGCGCGCCAGGAAGGTCCGGTCGGTGGTCACCCGGCCCGAAAAGTTGATATCCCATTGCGGCGAGAGCTGGAACTGGCCGTTGGCATCGAGATAGCCACGGAATTTGGTTTGTGCGTCCGCCCCCGTGCCGATGACCGTACTGCCGACTGGAATGCGCGAACTGCTCGTGGCATAGCCGCTTATCTGATACGCGCCGGTAGCGGTGAGCTGGCGCCATTCCACTTCGGCCATCGGCGCGACCTTGCTGTAAACATAGGCGGTGGCGGTCACATCCTTGTTGTCGCCGAACCGCTGGTAATAGGCGTCTTCAAGCTCGACCCCGTTGGCCGCCGACAGCCGTACATTGGGGATGAGCAGCCCGCCGATCGCCCGCCCGTCGGATGCGATCGACACGGTGACCGGCAGCGCGGGCAATTTGATGCCGAACAGGATGAGCCGCGCGCCGTAAAAGCGCATCAGCTTGTGGTTCGGATCGTACAGCACCCGGCGCGCGTCGATCCGCCAGCTGGGCTTGACGTCGCAACCCCTGGGATTGACCACGGCGCAGCCGGTATAGGCAGCATGTTCCAGCGTCACCCGCCCTGCGGCATCGCGCGTACCGCTGTCCGCGGCCAGCCGTCCACCCTCGCGCAGGGCCAGCAACATGCTTTGCATCGCGCCCACATCGAACTGGTCGGTCAGTTCGACCTGGTTGGTGAACAGCTGGTTGCCGTCCTTGTCGACCATCCGGACGTTGCCGGTGGCCAGGATCTTGCCGGTCTGGCGGTTCCAGGTGACGGTATCGGCGCGCACGCTCTGGTCCTGCCGTTGCAGGAACACCGAGCCGGTGGCGGTCAGGATCTGGGTCCGGTCATCGTATTCGGCGCGGTCGGCCTGGAACGCCACCGGTTCGGCATCGGCGGTCGGCGAGTTCGACGGGGCGATCGTCGGGAGCGCGGGACCAAGGTCGGCGCCCGTCAGGATCGGATCGCCCAGCCCATGGGGATGGCGCGTATCGACCGCGCCGGGGGGTGCCAGGACACCGGCGGCGGACGGGGCGGCATGCGCCAGCGCCAGGCAGGCAACCACCGCGGCGGCGAGCGGGCGAATCACGCCCCCATGCAGCCCCGGCCGGACTGTCCGGCCCGGACGCACGGGGCTGCGCAGGGCGACGCGGCATGGGAAAAGAGCTGGCACGGGCCGCGACACGGGGAGCATGGCTTGCCTATTGCACTGCCCGCGCCTAACTGCAATCCGCCTCGGCCCGGGCACCGGTCGGATATCCCGACTCTTGTCTTGCCACCCCGACATCCTGGCGTCTGGAGACTGCATGCACATCCGATTTTCCACCGGCACCGATGAATCGCCGGGCTCACTTGCACCTGCTGCCGCCGCCGCGCCGATTATCGCGCGCATTGTCGATCAGGACGCCGTACCGACCGACCTGGAGCCGGTGCTGGCCGAAGCGGTGAAGGCGTTCCGTTTTGCCGGCAAGACCGGCCAGTTGCTGGAAGGTTTCGTGACGCGCGGCGCCGGGGTGGAGCGCGCGGTGCTGGTCGGCGCCGGCGAAGTGTCGGCAAAGGATCGCAGCCACGCCCTGGAAAAGGCGGGTGCCGCGCTGACCGCCAGATATCTGACTTCGGGCGCGGCCAGCCTGACGGTGGATCTACAGGGCTCCGGCCTGTCCGCCAGCGACACGGCGGCGGTATTGCTGGGCGCGCGGCTGCGCGGCTGGCGCATGGACTCCTATCGCACCACGCTGAAGCCCGAGCAGAAGGTATCGCTGGCCGAGATCGTCGTGCGCGACGCACCCGACGGTGCCGAAGCGGCCTGGGCGATCGAAGCGGCACTGGCCGAGGGCGTCGAATTCACCCGCGAACTGGTCACCGAGCCAGCCAATGTGTTGTATCCCGAAAGTTTCGTGGAACGCTGCCGCGCCCGGCTGGAAGGGACCGGCGTGACCATCACCGTGCTCGACGAGCCGGCCATGCTGGCGCTGGGCATGGGCGCGCTGCTGGGCGTGTCGCAGGGTTCGGTGCGCGAGGCGCGCATGCTGGCGATGGAATGGAAGGGTGAGGTTTCAAACGGCGACGGGGACGCGGCTGCCGTCACGGGACAAAAGCCAACGGTGTTTGTCGGCAAGGGCGTCACCTTCGATTCCGGCGGCATCAGCCTGAAACAGCCGGCCGGCATGGAGGACATGAAATGGGACATGGGCGGCGCGGGTGCTGTCGCTGGCACGATGCTGGCGCTGGCAGGGCGCAAGGCCAAGGCCCATGTGGTAGGCATCTGCGGGCTGGTCGAGAACATGCCCGACGCCGCCGCCCAGCGTCCGGGTGACGTGGTCACGTCGATGTCGGGCCAGACGATCGAGGTGATCAACACCGACGCCGAGGGCCGGCTGGTGCTGTGCGATGCGCTGACCTGGGCGCAAAAGACCTATTCTCCGGCCCGGATCATCGACCTGGCCACGCTGACCGGGGCGATCATCGCCGCGCTGGCGGATGAATATGCCGGGCTGTTCAGCAATGACGATGCGCTGTCCCAGCAACTCACCGCGGCGGGACAAAGTGCGGGCGAGCGCTTGTGGCGGCTGCCGATGGGCCCGGCCTACGACAAGCTGGTCGACAGCCCGATCGCCGACATGAAGAATGTCGGTGGCCGCTATGCCGGCTCGATCACCGCGGCGCAATTCATCCAGCGTTTCATCGATCCGGGCGTGCCATGGGCGCACCTGGACATCGCCGGCATGGTCTGGGCGGACAAGTCCGGCGCGACCTGGGAAAAGGGCGCGACCGGCTATGGCGTGCGGCTGCTCGACCGGCTGGTGCGCGACACCCTCGAAGCCTGACAGGCCGCAATGCGGGTCGATTTCTACCAATTGTCCCGCGATTCCGCCGAAACCGCGCTGCCGCTGATCGCCCGCGCCAGCCTGGGCGCGGGCGAGCGGCTGCTGGTGGTATCGGCCGACAATGGCCAGCGCACCCGCATCGGCGAAGCGCTGTGGACACGCCTCCCCGACGGTTTTCTGGCGCACGGCCACGCCGGCGGAGCGCATGACGCGCGCCAGCCGATCCTGATCGCGGAAGACATCGTGCCTGCCAACGGCGCCCGGTTTCTGGCGCTGGCAGATGGGCAGTGGCGCGAGGCGGAAGGCTTTGCGCGGGTGTTCCTGATGTTCGATGACGTCACTTTGCCCGGCGCCCGCGCCTGCTGGCGCCTGCTGGGCGAACGCGATGGGATCGAGCGCCGGTTCTGGAAGCAGGAAGGCGGCAAATGGGTGGAAGGGCCGTAAACCCCCGTCCGACTCCGTCCTTCCCCGCCCCCCGCCTGTCCTGAGCCTCGTCGAAGGGCTGTTTTTCCTTCCTGTCCTATAAAATCAGGACAAACCCTCGAAAGGCCCATCACCACGCCCGCGTGTCAGGCAAACCGCAAACTTGCCGCGCCGCGCTTTCCCGGCTAGGGGCGCCCCGCGCAATTCCCGTAATCAACACTTTGCCTGAAACATCCCAAGGAAGAACAGCATGGCGGTTACCCGCACCTTTTCGATCATCAAGCCCGACGCCACGCGCCGCAACCTGACCGGCGCGGTCACCAAATTCCTGGAAGAAGCCGGCTTGCGCGTGGTCGCCTCGAAGCGCATCCAGCTAAGCCAGGCGCAGGCCGAGGACTTCTACGGCGTACACCGCGAGCGACCGTTCTTCGGCGACCTCGTCAGCTTCATGACCAGCGGACCGGTGGTGGTGCAGGTGCTCGAAGGCGAAGATGCCGTAAAGCGCAACCGCGACATCATGGGCGCCACCAACCCTGCCAACGCCGATGCCGGCACCATCCGCAAGGAACTGGCCGAATCGATCGAGGCCAATACGGTGCATGGCTCGGACAGCGAAGAAAACGCCGCGACCGAGATCGCGTTTTTCTTCAAGCCGCAAGAAATCGTCGGATAGTCAAGGGGTTGGAACCCATACTGCTCCCCTCCCGCAAGCGGAAGGGGCCGGGGGTGGGCAGTCTCGGACGCTACGCCCGGAAGAAGAAGTGCCCACCCCTGACCCCTCCCGCAAGCGGGAGGGGAAGCTGTTGCTCCAACTTCGCGCAGCGGCACTGATCCTGGCATTGCGCGCAAGGAGATCAGCTATGCGGCGCATGGGCGGAACGGGCGCGGCTTGTTCGTTTGAATCAATTTCGATTCCGCCAGTTTCAAGGCGGGCGATCGCGTCAGCTATCGGGTGAACGGCAGCCTGGAGGGATTTCCCTTCGTTGGCACGCTGGTCGCGGCGCGTGATGAGCATGTCGTCAGTTTGCGCGGCGCCACGCTGCGCCAGCTGCGTGCCAGCCAGTCGGCAATCCCATCCCAGTCGGTGTCGCCCAGATCAAGCCGAATTGCGATCCAGTCGCCGCCGAAATAGGCCGGGCGGTAATAGCGGCGGTCGTCCTGTTCGATCAGCATGGTCTGCTCGTCCGCCCCGGTGATCTTGACCAGCAGCGCAATGCGCCCGTCGCCGTGGTGGTTGGTGCTGACGTAGGCGAATTTCTTGCCCGCCTTGATGCCAAAGCAGGTCATGCCGTGCGACAGGGTTTCCTCGGCTTGCGGCCGGGAGAGGGCGCGTTCGCGGACCTGGGCCACTAGCCAGTCCGGGTTTCGATCCTGCGATACCAGCGCGGACAGGCAGCGTGCATAGAGCTGATGTTCAGCGATCAGCACGCGGGCGGCAAGGGATTCGGTACTGTCGCCGGGCATGATCGCGACGGGTATGCGGCCCAGCACCGGGCCGTCGTCGAGTTCCGCCGTCACCACATGCACCGAACAGCCGCCATGCCCATCGCCCGCCGCGATGGCGCGCTCGTGCGTGTGGAGCCCTTTGTACCGGGGCAGTAGCGAGGGATGGATATTGACCATGCGGCCATCCCAGCCGCTGACGAATTCCGCCGTCAGAATGCGCATGTAGCCGGCCAGCGCGACATAGGCGGCGCCGTGCGCGCGAATCGCAGCGTCCATGGCCTGATCATGGTCCGCGCGCGCCATGCCCTTGTGCGGCAATGCAAAGGTGGCGACGCCTTCTGCGGCCGCCAGTTCCAGCCCGGCGGCAGCGGGATTGTTGCTGGCCACCAGCACCACTTCGTAAGGGCAGTCCGGTGCGCGGCTGGCGTAGAGCAGCGCGGCCATGTTGGTGCCGCTGCCCGAGATCAGCACGGCGACCCTGGCGCGCGATGCGGCCGGCTCAGCCAACATGGACCGCCCGCCAGGGCTCGCGCGCGGCCCAGGTTTCATCGCCGCCGGATACGGTGCAGCCCTTTTGCCCGGCCTCGACGCTGCCGATCACGAACGCCGTTTCCCCGGCTGCGACCAGATCCCGCAGCACAGCGGCCGCATCGTCCGAACCGACCACCAGCACCATGCCGATGCCGCAATTGAAGGTGCGCGCCATTTCCGCAGGCTCGATCCGGCCCTGCGCCTGCAGAAAGGCCATTAGGCGCGGCTGCGGCCAGCGATCGGCGTCGATGCGGGCATGCAGGCCGTCCGGCAGCACGCGCGGCACGTTTTCCAGCAACCCGCCGCCGGTGATATGCGCCAGCGCGTGAATGCGCCCCGGCGCATCGCCTTCAGGCCGGATCAGGGGCAGCAGGTTTTTGACGTAAATCCGGGTCGGCTCGATCAGATGGTCGATCAACAGCCGGTCGGCATCGAACAGCGCGGGGCGATCGAGCTTCCAGCCCTTGTCGGCGGCCAGCCGCCGGACCAGCGAATAGCCGTTCGAATGCACGCCCGAACTGGCCAGTCCGACCAGTACATCGCCCGCCGCGACCCGCGCGCCGGTCAATTGCTCGCCGCGTTCCACCGCGCCGACGCAAAAACCGGCCAGATCGTAGTCACCTGCGGCATACATGCCGGGCATTTCGGCGGTTTCCCCACCGATCAACGCGCAACCGGCCATGCGGCAGCCTTCGGCGATGCCGGCGACGACCCGCTCCGCAACGCCGTTGTCGAGCCGGCCCGTGGCGAAATAATCGAGAAAGAACAAAGGCTCCGCGCCCTGCACGAGCAGATCGTTGACGCACATTGCCACCAGGTCGATGCCGATGGCGTCATGCCGGTCGTGATCAATCGCCAGCTTGACCTTGGTGCCGACGCCATCGTTGGCGGCGACCAGCAGCGGATCCTTGTAACCGGCCGCGCGCGGGTCGAAAAATCCGCCGAAACCGCCCAGTTCGGCATCGGCGCCGGGGCGGGCCGTAGCCCGCGCCAATGGCGCGATCGCCTTGACCAGCGCGTTGCCGGCGGCGATCGAAACGCCGGCCTGAGCATAGCTGTAGGATTTGTTTTCAGGATCGTTTTGCATGATGGCGACCGCCTAACGCTTTCGCGCTTGGATTTCCATGCGTGTTTGGGCAAAAGGCCCCGGTTTCCCCGATGACCCTGACAAACATCCCCAATCGCCTGGTGCGAAACCCGTCCGGCGCGAAAGCGCGCTTGGGTCTGGCAGTGGCGCTGGCGGTGGCCGGCGGAATCGCCTTTGTCGGTCCGGCGCGGTTGCTCGCGCAGATCGAGGGCGATCGCGGCATCGCCCCGGTGATCAACACCGGCGACATGGAAGTCGACGACATCGACGTCGCGACCACCGGCAAGACCGCGCAGGAGGCGCGGCTGGCCGGCTGGCGGGATGCCTATCGCCAGGCCTGGACGCGGTTGCATGGGCCGACGCTGGGCGATGGCGACCTGGAAAGCATGGTTTCGTCGGTAATCGTCGGGCATGAGCAGATCGGCCCGCATCATTATTTCGCGCGGCTGGGCGTGGTGTTCGATCGCGCGCGGGCCGGGGCGCTGGTGGCGGGAGAGAACGGCGGCTCGATTGCACGCTCGCCGCCGACGCTGGTCATTCCGCTGCTGTATTCGGGCGGCGTCGGCCAGGTCTATGAAGTGCAGGGCAGCTGGCAGCGCACCTGGGCGGAGTTCAACACCGGCGCCAGCGCCATCGATTATGTCCGGCCATCGGGCGCGGGCGGCGAATCGCTGCTGATCACCGCCGGGCAACCCGGACGGCGCAGCCGGGTGTGGTGGCGCAACCTGCTCGATCAGTTCGGCGCGAGCAATGTGGTGATGCCGGTCGCGCGGCTCGAACGGCAATGGCCCGATGGCCCGGTCAAGGGCGTTTTTACCGCCCGGTACGGCCCCGACAACATTTGGCTCGACAGCTTTACGCTGACCGCGCCGGACGAGGAACACGTCGCGGAGATGCTGAAGCAGGCCCTGCAGCGGTTCGACACGATCTATACCGCTGCCTTCCGGCAAGGCCTGATGGAGCCTGACCCGACGCTGTCGATCGATCATCCGGCGGTCGATCCGGCGCTGGCGGGGCTGATCGCGGAAGGCGTGGCGCAGCGCCAGCTCGAAGAACAGCAGATCGAGGCGGCAGCGCGGGCTGCGGCGGAGACGCCGCTCGATCTTGGCGGCCTGCCCGGCGTCCCGGCGCTGAGCCCCGCGCCGGAGGCGACGCAATCGCCGGGCGCGGCGGCGGCGGCGGAAAAGCCCCGCACGGCAACGGCATTGACGATCCAATTCCCCTCGCCTGACGCATCGGCGGTCGATGCGGGACTGGCCGGACTGCGCGGCACGCCGCATGTAACGAGCGCGGCGACATCGAGCATTGCCATCGGCGGCACCAGCGTGCTGCGCGTCGCTTATCTCGGCAGCGTGCAGGAACTGGCCGCGGCGCTGCGCCAGCGCGGCTGGCAGGTGGCAGTGACCGGCAGTACCTTGCGCATTCGCCGCTGACCCCGGCGATGAGTCAGCTCGCGCTGCCGCTGGGCATGGACCATGGCGCCCAGCCGCGCCGGATCGTGATCGGGCCGGCCAATGCCGGGGCGATCGAGGCATTCGACCGCGCCGATGGCTGGCCGTTCCGCACCGCCATCCTGTTCGGTCCGCCGCGCTCGGGCAAATCGCTGCTCGCCCGCTGGTTCGTGGAGAGCGGGCGCGGCGACGTGGTCGACGATGCCGACCGGATCGACGAAACCGAGCTGTTCCACCGCTGGAACCGGGCGCAGGAGGGATGCCGGCCGTTGCTGCTGACCGCGGCGGCCGGTGATGCGGCAGGCTGGCGGATCGCCTTGCCCGACCTCGCCTCGCGCCTGGGCGCCGCCTTGCGGCTCGACATCGGTGCGCCTGATGACGACATGATGGCCGGGCTGATCGCGGCACACGCCGAAGCGCGCGGCCTGGCCATTGCCGAGGATGGCGCGCGCTATCTGGCAACGCGCGGCGAACGTTCCCATCTGGCCGCCGAGCGCATCGTCGCCGCAATCGACCGGCTCAGCCTGGAGCGCAAGCATGCCCCGGGGCCGGCGATCTGGCGCGAAGCCCTCGAGGAATTGTCGGGCTGCTAGGGCGGCTTGCCTTGTTCCGCATGAATAAGCTATCCAGCTGCATGGTTCAGCGGCTGATTGCCTATCTTGACTCGATCGTCGCGCGCGACCCGGCACCGCGGTCGCGGTGGGAAGTCATGCTTTATCCCGGTTTCTGGGCCGTGGCGCTGCACCGGGTGGCCCACTGGCTGTTCGAGGCGCAGCTGTTTTTCCTGGCGCGGCTGGTCAATCATCTGTCCCGTTTCATGACCGGGATCGATATCCATCCCGGCGCCCGCATCGGTCGGCATCTGTTTATCGATCATGGCTTTACGGTGATCGGCGAGACGTCCGAAATCGGCAATAATGTCACCATTTATCAATGCGTGACGCTGGGCGGGACCAATCCGGCCAATGGCGTGGGCGGCAAGCGCCATCCGACTTTGGCGGACGATGTCATCGTCGGCTCGGGGGCGCAGATCCTGGGTCCGATTGTGGTGGGGCGGCGTGCACGGATCGGCGCCAATGCGGTGGTGACCGAGGATGTGCCCGAAGGCGCGACGATGGTCGGGGTCAAGGCGCGCTCGACGCTGGTGGCGGCCGAAAGCTATGCCCAGGCGTTCATGCCCTATGGCACCCCCTGCCAGGAGCCGTGCGATCCGGCGACGGCGCGGATCGATGCGCTGGAAGGGGAAGTCGCCGAACTGAAGGAACGGATGGCGGCCTTGCTCGAAGCGGCACGACCCGACCTTGCGCACGCCGCGACCGTGCGCCCGGCCGGCCGGAACTGAGGCCGATGGCGACGGGCGAGGGCACGCATGCTGCCACTGGTCCCGCTACGATCATCGCTTTTCCTGCCCGGCATGCGGTGCAGATCGGTTTCAACCGGCTGGAACTGGCGCGCATCCTCGACTTGTATGGCCGGATGGTCGCGGCCGGCGAATGGCGCGATTACGCAATGAATTTCGGGCGCGATGCCGCCAGTTTCTGCGCCTTTCGCCGCGCCGCCGAGCGCCCGCAGGCGCGCATCGAGAAACGCCCGGCGCTGCGCGGCAAGCAAGGCATGTGGACGTTGTTCGGCGATGCCGGGCAGGTGCTGAAGCGCGGCCATGAACTGGCCGGCGTGCTGTTCCCGCTGGAGCGCAAGCTGGTAAAGCTGGTGCAAGGGTAAGGCGCGGCTGAGTGGTTTTGACTTGTGCAGCCTGCGCCAAATCCGCCCGTCCCCGCCCCTCTCCCCCGGGGTGGGGTGGCAAACGCGCTCCAGGCCCGCCGGCGTTCGTCAGACAAAGCTGTAAGGATCGATATCCACCGCCACCCGCACCGCCGCGGGAAACCGCAGCGGACCCAGCCAGCCGCGAATGATATCCTGCAATTGCGCCGAACGGCGGGCGTTGATCAGCAATCGGAAGCGGTAACGGCCACGCAGCAGGGTCATCGGCGCCGGGGCCGGGCCCAGGATCATGACATCGGGCAGATGGGGGCGCAGCGCCCCGATCGAGCGCGCGGCATCGCGCGCCTCGGTCTCGTCCGGCGCGGACACGATGATCGCCGCCCAGCGCCCGAACGGGGGCGCCCCGGCATCGCGCCGCGCTGCCGCCTCGGCGCTGTAAAAGGAATCGCGGTCGCCCGAGGCCAGCGCGGCGATGACCGCAGCGCGGGGGTGGCGCGTCTGGATCAGCACTTCGCCGGGCTTGGCGGCGCGGCCGGCGCGCCCCGCTACCTGGGCGATCTGCTGATAGCTGCGCTCGCCCGCGCGCAGGTCGCCGCCTTCCAGGCCAAGATCGGCATCGATGACGCCGACCAGCGTCAGGTTCGGGAAATGATAGCCCTTGGTCACCAGCTGCGTGCCGATGATCACGTCGATCTCGCCGGCTTCGGCGGCCGCGACGAACGCGCCGATGCGCGCGGGGCTGTTAAGCGTGTCCGAGGTGGCCAGCGCCACCCGCGCGTCGGGGACCAGTCCCGCCACTTCATCGGCGATGCGTTCCACGCCGGGGCCGCAGGCGACCAGGCAATCGGGGGTACCGCACTCGGGGCAGGCAGCGGGGCGCGGTTCCTCGTGGCCGCAGTGATGGCAGGCCAGCCGCCGCGACAGCCGGTGCTCGACCAGCCAGGCGCTGCAATTGGCGCATTGAAAACGATAGCCGCAATGCCGGCATAGCGTCAGCGGCGCATAGCCCCGCCGATTGAGAAACAGCAGCGTCTGTTCGCCGCGCGCGATCCGCTCGCGCATCGCCGCAACCAGACGCGGCGACAGCCAGTGACCGCGTTCGGGCGGCTCGACCGTCAGGTCGATCACCGCGATCGCCGGCATGGCGGCCCCGCCGAAGCGGTCGGGCAGGTCTATTTTGCGATATACCCCGGTTTCGGCCAGATGCAGGCTTTCCAGCGCGGGGGTGGCACTGGCCAGCACCACCGGGATACCCTCGAAGCGGGCGCGGATGACGGCCACGTCGCGGGCATTGTAGCGCACGCCCTCGTCCTGCTTGAACGAGATTTCGTGCGCTTCGTCGACCACGATCAGCCCCAGCCGGGCATAGGGCAGGAACAGCGCCGAACGCGCCCCGACCACCACCTGCGCCTCGCCGCTGACGATTGCGCGCCATGCGCGGCGGCGTTCGGCGGATTTGAGCGAGGAATGCCACAGCACCGGGGGCACCCCGAACCGCGCGGCAAAGCGCCGCAGGAAATTCTCGGTCAGCGCGATTTCGGGCAGCAGCACCAGCACTTGCCGGTCTAGCCGCAGCGCCTCGGCGATACCTTCGAAATAGCATTCGGTCTTGCCCGATCCAGTCACCCCATCCAGCAGGAACGGCTGGTAGGCGTGCGCGGTCACCGCCGTCGCGATTGTATCGGCGGCGGCGCGCTGGTGGTCCTGCAGGCGGGGCGAGGCAAAATCGGGGTGCGCGCGCGCATAGGGCCGGTCCAGATCGACGATCACCGGCTCCAGCAGCGCCGCGTCGACCATCCCGCGCAGCACACCTTCGGACACGCCGGCGCGTTCCGCCAACTCGCGAATCGTGCCTTGCTCATCGACCAGCGCGTCCATGGCGGCGGCGCGTTGCGGGGTCATCCGGGTGGGTTCCGTGCCGGTCAGGCGGTATTCGGTCATGGTCCGGCCACCTTGCAGTGCGGCGGTGCTGGCCAGCGCCATGCGCGCGACGCTGCTGGGCGCGGCGCAGTAATAATCGGCGGTCCATTCGATCAGCCGGCGCAGCGGCGGCGCCAGCGGCGGCACCGGCACGACTGCCAGCAGCGGCCGCAATCGTTCATCCGCCACGGTGGCACCCGGCAGTCGTTCCGCCTCCCACACGATGCCCAGGATCTGGCGCGGCCCCAGCGGCGCCACTACCACCGATCCGGGGACCAGTTCCATGCCGGGCGGTACCCGGTAATCGAGCACGCCCAGCGCGGCGTTGAACACAAGCAGGCGGACACGTTGCATGGCGCCCCTATAGGGCGAGACGCAGGGAAGGCGACAGCGGCGCCATCGCATTTACTCCGTCAGGATGACGAAATCGCCCGGGGCGGACAGGGCTTGGTCGAACGGCGAAGCGTGCTTATAGACTGGGCAAGATTCGCAAAATAGCTGAGAAACCATATGAAATTCTTCGTGGATACCGCCGACACCGCCGATATTACCGACCTGGCCGCTACCGGGCTGCTCGATGGCGTCACCACCAATCCTACGCTGATCGGCAAGTCTGGCCGCGATTTCAAGGAAGTGGTCAGGGAAATCTGCGGGCTGGTGGACGGTCCGGTCAGCGCCGAAGTGGTCGCGCCCGACCACGCCGGGATGATGCGCGAGGCCGAAATCCTGCGCCGGATCGCCGACAACGTCTGCGTCAAGGTGCCGTTGACCATCGACGGGCTGAAGACCTGCAGGAAACTGACCGGCGACGGCACCATGGTCAATGTGACGTTGTGTTTTTCGGCCAATCAGGCGCTGCTGGCGGCAAAGGCCGGGGCCAGCTTCGTCTCGCCGTTTGTCGGGCGTCTGGATGACAATGGCTGTGACGGGCTCGACCTGATCCGCGACATCCGCCTGATCTACGACAATTATGCGTTCGCGACCGAAATCCTGGTCGCCAGCGTGCGCCACGGCATCCATGTGCTGGAAAGCGCGAAGATCGGCGCCGACGTGATGACCGCGCCGCCCGCCGTGATCCGGGGGCTGTTCAAGCATGTGTTGACCGACAAGGGCATCGAAGGCTTCATGGCCGACTGGGCCAAGACCGGGCAAAGCATCTGACTTGAAGCCCTCTCCCCTTCAGGGGAGAGGGTTGGGAGAGGGGCCTTGCATTCTTTCCCCGGCCCCTATCAACTACGGCTAGGCGGCAAGGGCTGCCAAGCCTTCGTATCTCTCCCCTGAACGGGAGAGTGGAGTGTAAATTGGCTGACGAAACCCCTCTCGACCGTTTCAAAAGCGTGCTGACCGGCGCATCGCGGGCGATCGCGCAGGAGCCCGAGGTGGAGGTCAGCTGGACCGCCGATGCGCCCAGCCAGTCGGGCATGGCGTTTCGCGTGCCGATGCCCGGTCGCAATCTGCCGCGCGAGGCGGCGATGGCGGCGCGCGGCCATGCCGACAGCTTTGCGCTGCGGCTGCGCCATCACAACGATGCCACCCACGCCCGCTTCGCGCCGTCCGAACCGATGGCGCGGGCCTGCTACGATGCGGTCGAGGCGGTACGCTACGAGGCCCTGGGCGCGCGCGCCTATGTCGGGATGCGCGGCAATCTGGACGCGGCGTTCGACCAGCGTATCGCCGGCGACGCGATCACCCGCGCCGCCAATGCGCAGGACGTGCCGATGCAATCGGCGCTGGCGCTGCTGCTGCGCGAACGGCTGACCGGCCAGCCGGTGCCGCTGGCCGCGCGCGCCGGGGTGGACATGCTGCGCGGCTGGATCGCCGAGCGCGCGGATGGCGATTTCGCGGCGCTGGAGGGTGCGCTCGACAACCAGCAGGCGTTTCGCAAAAAGGCGCTGGAGATGCTCGCCCATCTCGAACTGACCCGCAGCGAGACCCTGGACCAGCCGCCCGAAGATAGCGAGGACCAGGACGGCGACGAGGAAACCGAGGAAGAGCAGGACGGCAACGACGACGGGGAGCAGGAGCAGCCCGCGGAAAGCGAATCGCGCGCCGCCGAGGGCGAGGACGACGGCGACAGCGAGACCGAAAGCGAAATCAGCGAGGACGACGGCGATTCCGACGACGGCGACGAGGGTGAGGAGGGCATGCTGCCCGTGCGCCCCAATCGCCCGTGGACCGACGTGCCCAGCGGGTTCGACTACAAGGTCTGGACCGAGAAATTCGATGAAGTGATCAGCGCCGGCGAATTGTGCGATGACGAAGAACTGACCCGCCTGCGCGCCTATCTCGACGCGCAGCTGAAAGGCCTGCAGGGCATCGTCACCAAGCTAGCCAATCGCCTGCAGCGGCGGCTGATGGCGCAGCAGAACCGCAGCTGGGACTTCGACCAGGAAGAAGGGCTGCTCGATGCCGCGCGGCTGGCGCGAGTGGTGGTCTCGCCCGGCCAGTCGCTGTCCTACAAGATCGAGCGCGAGATCCAGTTCAAGGATACCGTCGTCACGCTGCTGATCGACAATTCCGGCTCGATGCGCGGGCGCCCGATCTCCATCGCCGCGATCAGCGCCGATGTGCTGGCGCGCACGCTGGAACGCTGCGGCGTCAAGACCGAGATCCTGGGCTTCACCACCCGCGCGTGGAAGGGCGGCCAATCGCGCGAAGCCTGGCTGGGCGGCGGCAAACCGGCGCACCCCGGCCGGCTGAACGATCTGCGCCACATCGTCTACAAACAGGCCGACGAGCCCTATCGCCGGGGGCGAAAGAACCTCGGCCTGATGATGCGCGAGGGGCTGCTGAAGGAAAACATCGATGGCGAGGCGCTGCTGTGGGCGCATAGCCGGCTGCTGGCGCGGCGCGAAGACCGCCGCATCCTGATGGTGATTTCCGACGGCGCGCCGGTCGACGATTCCACCCTCAGCGTCAACAGCGCCGGCTATCTCGAACAGCATCTGCGCAAGGTGATCGACTGGATCGAGCGGCTGTCGCCGGTACAGCTGGTCGCGATCGGCATCGGCCATGACGTGACCCGCTATTACCGCCGCGCGGTGACGATCATGGATGTCGAACAACTGGGCGGCACGATGATCGAGCAATTGGCCGGGCTGTTCGAGGACGATTGACGCACAGCCGCGCTTGCGTCAGTCGGCGGGCATGAACGAGACCGTACCCTTGAAGCTGTTCAACAGCCTGACCCGCCGGCTGGAGGAGTTCCAGCCTGTTCACCCCGGCGTTTTTGGTGATCCGGCCCAGCCGCCGGAGGCGCGGGTCTATTCGTGCGGGCCGACGGTCTATAACTATCCGCACATCGGCAATATGCGCGCCTATGTCTTTGCCGATGTGCTGGGGCGCACGCTCAGCTTCAAGGGCTACCGGCTTACCCATGTCATCAACATCACCGATGTCGGCCATCTGACCGACGATGCCGATGGTGGCGTGGACAAGCTGGAACAGGCGGCGAAGGCCAATGCCCGGTCGATCTGGGACATAGCCGCGCATTATACCCAAGCCTATTGGGCGGATATCGCCGCGCTGAACATTCGCCAGCCGGCGCAATGGTCGATCGCCACGAAATATATTCCGCAGATGATCGAGTTCGCCAAGCGCATCGCGCCCACCCATTGCTACGAACTGCCGGGCGGGTTGTATTTCGATGTCGCCACGGTCGCCGATTACGGGCGCCTGGCCCGCGCCGCGACCGAGGACGGCGAAGGCCGCATCGAATCCGTGGACGGCAAACGCCAGCCCGCCGATTTCGCCATCTGGCGCAAGACCCCGCCGGGCGAGACCCGGCAGATGGAATGGGATTCGCCGTGGGGCCGGGGCGCGCCCGGCTGGCATCTGGAATGCTCGGTGATGTCGGAGAAACTGCTCGGCTTTCCGTTCGATATTCACACCGGCGGCATCGATCACCGCGAAATCCACCACCCCAACGAGATCGCCCAGAACCAGGCATTCTGCGGCTGCGGTGGATTGGACGTTCCGGCGCATTCGGGCGCACGGATCTGGATGCACAATAATTTCCTGGTGGAACGCTCGGGCAAGATGAGCAAATCTTCCGGCGATTTCCTGCGGCTGCAACTGCTGGTCGACCGGGGCTATCACCCGCTGGCCTACCGCGTGATGTGCCTGCAGGCGCATTATCGCAGCGAGCTGGAGTTCAGCTGGGACGGGCTGGGCGCGGCGCTGACCCGGCTGAAGCGGCTGGTGATGGGGGTGGCGCAATTGACCGTGCGGGCGGAGCCGGCCGCTGGTCCGGGCGCGAAATTCGCCGGCCTGCTGGCGCGTTTCGATGCGGCGATGTCCGACGATCTTAACACGCCGGTCGCGCTGACCGTGCTGGACGAGGTGCTGGCGATGAAGAAGGTCGATGCGGGGGAGCAACTGGCAGCGGTAGCGGCCATGGATGCGGTGCTGGGGCTGAACCTGCTGGCGCTGGAACGCGGTGCACTGCGTATCCGCCCGTCGGCGGCAACTATCTCCTTGCCGGACATCGAGGCGATCCTGGAAGCGCGACGAGAAGCCCGCGCGGTGAAGGATTTCGCCGCCTCCGACGCCTTGCGCGACCAACTGGCCGGGCAAGGCGTGGACGTGATGGACGGCAACCCGCTGGGCTGGGAATGGCGCCTCGGTTGAGGCTTACGAAGTTCCCCTAACCTTCAGGGCCTTCAGGGGAGGCCCCACCCCGCTGCGACCAGGCGGCAAGCCGCCAAGTCTCGCTGCCCCTCCGCTGAAGATGAAGGGGAAGGACAATCTCTCTTACGCCCGGTCCAGCAGCAACAATTCCACCTCCACCACCAGCTTGCGTTCCGGCAATCGCCGGTCATCGACCGCGACGATCTGGGCATCGGCGACCAGCCAGCGCGGGATCACGAACTCGTGGTCCGGCAGCGCCACGATGAAAGCTTCGCCCGCCTCGACCGCATCCGACCCCGCAAAGCACAAGGTGATGGCATGCCGCGAGCCGGAAAAGGTGGCGCTGGCCCAGTCGCGCTCGACGTGGCGAACCAGTTCGGCCTGCGCGCCGCCGAGATCGAGAACAGCTTTCAGCAGGCGGCCCCAAGGCTGCCGGGCCCGTGGCGCGGAGGGCGTTGACAGTGCGTCGGCAGGCACCGGGGCCGAAACGGTGAGCCAGTTCCGACCGGTGCTGTGTTCGCTATGCATGCCAAATCCCCAAATTCAATGTTCATGATATGTTCTTAAAGCCTTCGCACTTTGCCGAAATTCGCGTTGACGCCCGGCAAGGCGCCAACCCGGTTGCATTTCGCGAATCGGGTAGTTGCGTTCCACCTTTGTTCATGACAAAAGGGGAAATGTCTAGGAAAAATACTATGTCCGAGGATCATCATGGCTGAATTCGATCCTCGTGCCCGGCTGCTGGAGCTGGCAACGGCGCGCGGCGTCAGCCTGGCGGCGCTATCGGCGTTGATTTCCAGAAATGGCACATATTTGCAACAGTTTGTGCGAAAAGGCAGTCCCCGGCGATTGGAAGAAAACGACCGTCGGACGCTGGCGCGGTTTTTGGACGTCGCTGAAATCGAGCTGGGTGGCGGGGAAAAATACTTCGCTTTCCCCGAGTCGCGCAGGGGCAAGCCACCGCGCCCGGACTGGGTCGATGTACCGCGGCTCGCGCTGGGCGCTTCGGCGGGGGCTGGTACGATTGCCATGGAGGAGCAGCCGATCGGCGCGTTTCGCTTTTCCACGCAATGGATCAGGCAGCAGGGGCTCGATCCGGCGCAGTTGAGCGCGATCGCGGTGACGGGTGATTCGATGCAGCCGACGCTGCGCGATGGCGATGAAATCCTGGTGGATCGCACAAGGCGCGCGTTGCGCGACGGCGTCTATGTCGTGCGCGTCGGCGATGCCTTGCTGGTCAAGCGCCTCGATCCCGGTCAACCCGGCCAGATCGTGCTGATCAGCGACAACCAGGTCTATCGCCCATTTACGCTGGAGCCGGATGAACTGGATGTGATCGGCCGGGTGGTGTGGAAAAGCGGGCGGTTGTGAAGCGTGCTCAATCCATCCTACCGCAGCCACTGCGCCAGCCAGTCGGCCAGCGCCTGCGGGTTCATCCGGCGCGCGTCTGCCAGCGCCTCGGTATGCCCCTGGTCGAGCAATTTGCCGCTGCGGGGATCGACGATCAGCACGGCGGGAACGCCCGTCGGTCGCTGCGCGCCAAAGCTCTGCGCCACATCCATGTTTTTGGAAAACCGTCCGACATCCACCGTCACCACCACGAAATGGCGGGCGACGAACGGTGCCAGGTCGGGCAGTGCCAGCGTGCCCGCGAGCACCCGGCAATCGCCGCACCAATTGCCGCCCATGTCGATCAGCAGCAGCTTGTGCGCCGCTTTCGCCTGGGCCAGCGCGGCGTCGACATCGCTGCGGGCATGGCCTGCCTCGTCATAGGGATAGGGCAGCGGCTGCGCGAGCGCGGCAAAGCTGGTTTCGGCCAGATGCGGCGCCGGCTCACGCGGTGTACCGAAGCCGGCCCCGGATATCGCCAGCGCCGCGACACCGATCATTGCAGATGAAAATCGCATTTGGAATGTCCCGCGCTGGTCTGGCCTAACTCATCGCTCCGGCATATAGGATGCGATGCCTTCCTTCTCAATCGCGGCGTGTTGCAAGATATGAATCAGCCTGCCTCCGCCCCCGAACCGCCCATGCGCGTGGCGATCGTCCCGGTGACCCCGTTTCAGCAGAATTGCTCGCTGATCTGGTGCACCCGGACGATGCGCGGCGCGCTGGTCGATGCCGGCGGCGATCTCGATCGGCTGAAGGATCAGGTACAACGCCACGGCGTCACCCTTGAAAAGCTGCTGGTGACGCATGGCCACATGGACCACTGCGGCATGACCGGGGTGCTGGCCAGGGAACTGCACCTGCCGATCGAAGGTCCGCACGAAGAGGATCGGTTCTGGATCGAAAGCCTGGATGATCCGGCCAGGCGTTACGGGCTGGAGGGCGAAAGTTTCGAACCCGATCGCTGGCTGCATGACGGCGACTCGGTGACGGTGGGCGATTTGACGCTGAATGTGCTGCATTGCCCGGGCCATACGCCGGGGCATGTGGTGTTTTTCCATGAGCCCTCGCGGCTGGCGCTGGTCGGTGACGTGCTATTCCAGGGCTCGATCGGGCGCACCGATTTTCCGCGCGGCAATCATCAGCAATTGCTCGATTCAATCACCGGCAAGCTGTGGCCGCTGGGCGACGATGTCGCCTTCGTGCCCGGCCACGGCGATGTCAGCACCTTCGGCCAGGAGCGCAAGACCAATCCCTTCGTGGCCGACCGGAATTTCGGTTGATAGTGGTCCGGCGCGGCGGCGGCGTGATGCTTGCAACGCGCGCCAAATCCGCTATAGGCGCGCCTTCGCCGCCGCCCAGCACGCCGGATGTTTCAGGCCCGGGTGCTTCAGGGCGGCGTTATTCTAGTAGAACTAAACAGCAGGAACAGGTGCCGAAATGGCTGTCCCCAAAAGAAAAACATCGCCTTCCCGCCGGGGCATGCGCCGCAGCCACGATGCGCTGAAAGTGGAAGCTTTTCACGAATGCGGCAATTGTGGCGAGTTGAAGCGCCCGCATAATCTGTGCCCGTCTTGCGGCCATTACAATGGTCGTGCCATCATTTCGAGCGCGGTCTGAAAGACTTCGGCGCCATTTGATTTAGCGAACAGCGTCGTGCGCTTGCCAGGGGAAGGTTAATGAGTCTGCCGCGTATCGCCATAGATGCGATGGGCGGCGATGTGGGCGTACGCACGATGATTTCGGGCGCCGCTCTGGCTCGCCGCGAGCATCAGGCATGCCGGTTTCTGCTCGTCGGAGATCAGGCGCAGATTGCGCACGCGCTGACCGATCATCCCGAGCTGCGGGCCTCTGCCGAAATTCTTCATGCCGCCGACGTGGTGAGCGGCGATGAAAAGCCCAGCCAGGCGCTGCGCCGGGCCAAGACGACATCCATGGGCATGGCGATCAATGCCGTAAAGACCGGCAATGTCGGCGCGGTGGTAAGCGCGGGCAATACCGGCGCGCTGATGGCGATGGCCAAGCTGGCGCTGCGGACCATGCCGGGCATCGACCGGCCGGCGCTGGCGGCGCTGTTGCCGACGCTGGGCGATAACGATGTGGTGATGCTCGACCTTGGCGCGAATACCGAATGCGATGCCCGCAATCTGGTGCAATTCGCGATCATGGGCGCGGCCTATTCCAGCATCGTCACCGGCCGGGCCAAGCCGCGCGTCCGCCTGCTCAACATCGGCAGCGAAGAGACCAAGGGCACCGAAACGCTGCATGACGCCGCAAATCAGCTGCGCGCCGCCAGCGCCGAGCTGGCGATGTCGTTCGATGGCTATATCGAGGCCGACAAGCTGGGCACGGGCGACGCCGACGTGGTGGTGTCCGACGGTTTTTCGGGCAATATCGCCTTGAAAGCGGTGGAAGGCACCGCGCGCTTCGTCGCCGACGTGCTGCGCCGCAGTTTTGCCAGTTCGCTGCGTTCGAAGATCGGCTTTCTGATTTCCCGACCGGCAACCGAACTGCTGCGGCACCACCTCGACCCCAACAATCATAACGGCGCGGTGTTTCTGGGGCTTGGCGGCCTGGTCGTCAAAAGCCACGGCAATGCCAGCGCCCTGGGAGTGGCCAACGCCATCAATCTGACCGCACGGCTGCTGGAGGAAAGTCTGACAACCCGCATTACCGCCGATCTGGCGCGGCTGGGACCGGCGCACTGGAGCGGGAAACGACCGATTGCCGAAGCAGCCGCGGGGGCCGGCAAGTGACCCGTCGCTCCGTGGTGATCGGCACCGGTTCGGCGCTGCCGGTGCGTTCGGTCAGCAATGCCGAACTGGCGCAGCGGCTGGATACCAGCGACGAATGGATCGTCAGCCGGACAGGCATCCGCAACCGGCATATTGCCGGAGACGGCGAAACCACGTCGACCCTCGCGATCGCTGCGGCCCGCGCCGCGCTGGACGCGGCCGGGGTCGATGCCGGCGCGATCGGCCTGATCGTGCTTGCGACGGCGACGCCCGACCAGACTTTCCCCTCGACCGCCACGATCGTGCAACATCAGCTGGGTTGCCACGGCGGCATTGCCTTCGATGTCGCGGCGGTGTGTTCGGGTTTTCTCTATGCCCTGGGGGTTGCCGATTCGATGTTGCGCACGGGCATGGCCCAATATGCGCTGGTGATCGGCGCGGAAACTTTCAGCCGCATTCTCGACTGGGAAGATCGCGCGACCTGCGTCTTGTTCGGCGACGGCGCCGGAGCGGTCGTGCTGGCCGCGCGCGACAGCGACGATCCCGCGGCGCCCGGCATCCTGGCCACCCGGCTACATGCCGATGGTACGCACAACCAGCTGTTGTTCGTGGACGGCGGACCATCCACCACCGGCACCGTGGGCAAGCTGCGCATGAAGGGCAAGGACGTGTTCCGCCATGCCGTCACCAATCTGGCTGAGGTGCTGGGCGAGGTGCTGGGCGAAGTCGGCCTGACGACCGACGATATCGACTGGCTGGTGCCGCATCAGGCTAATGCCCGGATACTCGACGCAACGGCACGCAAGCTCCACATGTTGCCAGACAAGGTGGTCATGACGATCGACCGGCATGCCAATACGTCGGCAGCGTCCGTCCCGTTGGCGCTCGATACGGCGGTGCGCGATGGCCGGATCAAGCCCGGGCAACTGGTCATGCTCGAAGCCATGGGCGGCGGCTTCACCTGGGGAGCCAGCCTGGTCCGCATGTAGGGCGGCCAGCCTGGTCCGCATGTAGGGCGGTACGACCGGTTGACGGCCGGCCCGATCCCTTCGGGCGAAGCGCCGGGAAGCCCATGCCGGGTTCGGGCGGATGTGTCGCCGTGCAGGCATCGGATTGCCAATGTCCTGATATTGTATATGGTTGCGACTCAATCGTGAGCAATTGCGTCCGGGGGACAATGTGCGTTCCATGAAAACACTGACCCGCGCGGATCTGGCTGATGCCATCAACCGGCGATTGGGGCTGTCACGGTCTGAATCGCTGGCGATGGTCGAGTCCATCCTGGAGATGATGGGCGACGCGCTGGTCGAGGGAGAGAACGTCAAGATCTCCGGGTTCGGCACGTTCCTGCTCCGCGACAAGACAGAGCGGCTGGGCCGCAATCCGAAAACCGGGATCGAGGTGCCGATTACCCCGCGCCGGGTTTTGACATTTCGCGCGAGCAAAATGCTGAAGGAACGTGTTTCCAAAGTTTGAATGAAGCCGGGGTTGACGGCCTGGCCTGGACCAAATCGCGCTTCAACGAAGAAGGCATGAGCAAGTGGACATTACAGGGGGGACCGCCGCCGGCGCCATGGAGCATCAGAGTTCAGGCGACGAGCTGGACTTGCCGGGGACGGCCATCGCGCCGGGCGCGGGTTTCGGCGATCACAAGGCTCCCGGTGCCTTTCGCACGATTGGCGAAGTGGCAAAGGCGCTGGGCATCCGCCAGCACGTCCTGCGCTATTGGGAAGAGCAGTTCCCGATGCTGTCTCCGGTCAAACGAAGCGGCAATCGGCGCTATTACCGGCCCGAGGACGTGCTGCTGATCGAACGCATCGATCGGCTGGTGCATCACGAAGGCTATACCCTGCGCGGCGCCCGCCTGGCGCTCGAACCTGCGCCGAAGAAGGCGAAGCGCGGCACCGCCGACGTGCCCCAGGAACCCCGTCCGGTGGAAACGGCCAGCGCCGAAACTGGACCATGGCTGGACGAATTGCTGGCGATCCGCGCGACGCTGGTGGCCGCACTCGCGGCCTGAGCCACGCGGCGATCAGCCCATCCCTGGCGGACCCCCAGACCCTGGCGGACCCAATCCCGCATCCAGGTCGCGCGGGCGCGCCAGATGGATCAGCGCGGCGCATGCGGGACGCAGGTCCGCCCAATGCGCGATATCCAGTTCCAGCACGGCAAAGGCCGCGGTCGGAAATTTTTCCTCGACCGTATCGCGCAGCAGGCTTGAGCCGTCATCGGGTACCAGATCGAAAATCAAATCTTCCAGGCCGGGATTATGCCCCGATAGCAGCACCGCGTGGCAGGCATCGTCCTGCTCGCGCAATATGTCGATCAGCGTCGCCGAACTGGCCAGATAGATCCGCCGATCCCAGTTAATGACATAGCGCAGCCGTCCCTCGCCGGGGATGATCCGCCCCTCGCTGGGGACATTCCGCCCCCCCCCGCCGGGGACGTTCATGGCGGCGATTTCCATCGTTTCGCTGGTCCGCACCGCGGGCGAACCCAGGATCCGGTCCCAGCGCAGGCCGCGCTCCAGGCACCATTGGCGAATATGGCCGCCCATGATCGCCGCGCCCTTGCGCCCGCGCGCATTCAGCGGGCGATCGAAGTCGCGCGCGCGCGGATCGTGCCAGTCGGATTTGGCGTGGCGAAACAGACCCAGGGTCTTCATGTCTGGACAGGAGCCCCAGATGCGCGAGTGATACCGCGCTCAGAAACACTGCTCGCCACGCGATGTAAAGCCTGGTCCAGCGTCAGGCGATGAATCGGCGTGGCCGGTGGAAAGGCCGACAGCAGCCGCGAGGGAAAGGCAGACGACAGCACCACGAAATGGCCGCGATCGTCGCGGCTGCGGATCAGCCGGCCGAACGCCTGCGCCAGCCGGGCGCGGATGATGCGGTCGTCATAGGCCTGGCCCCCCGCCGGATGCGCCATCCGCCGGGCGCGGTGCAGGATCGACGGTTTGGGCCACGGTACCTGTTCCATCACCACCAGCCGCAGCGAGTGGCCGGGCACATCCACCCCGTCGCGCAGCGCATCGGTACCGAGCAGCGACGCGCGGGGATCGTCGCGGAAAATGTCGACCAGCGTGCCCGTGTCGATCGGATCGACATGCTGGGCATAGAGCGGCAGGCCTTCGCGGGCCATGCGGTCGGCAATGCGTCCATGCACCGCGCGCAGCCGGCGTATGGCCGTAAACAAGCCCAGGGCGCCGCCGCCCGAAGCCTCGATCAGGTGCGCATAAGCGCCGGCGAGCGCCGGAATATCGGCTTTGGGGATATCGGTCACGATCAGCACCTCGGCCTGGGCGGAATAGTCGAACGGGCTGTCGAAGGCGGCCAGGCGCGGGACGATGTCGGCATGGCCCGCGCCGCTGCGCGCGATTGCGCTGTCCCAGCCGCCGTTTTCATCCGGACGCGCGTCGCCATCGCGCAGCGAGGCGCTGGTCAGCATTACCCCATGCGCGGGTTCCAGTACGGTCGCCGCGAAGGGCTGCATCGGGTCGAGCCAGCGGCGGTGCAGCCCGATATCGAATTCGCGCCCATCCGAGCGGTCGATCGCCAGCCAGTCGACGAAACGCGGGTCCGCCGCGCCGCCCATCCGCGCCAGCAGGCTTTCCCACGCGGCGAGCAGATCGACGCGCCAGCCCAGCGACGACCGCGCCCCCTCAATTCGCGCGCGCCCCGGACCGTCGAGCCAATCGGGCGGTTCGCTCAACAGCGCCTCCAGCCGGACGCCGAGCCGCAGCAGCGGCTGGCGCAGTGCGGCCAGCGCCGCCTGCGCGGTATCGGCGCGTTCGATGAAATCGCCGTCCAGCTGCGCCGCCTCGGTTTCCAGCCCATAGCCCGCGTCCTGCCCGCCGCTTTCGTCCCGCGCATAAGCCATGCCGCGCACCGCGCCGAGCAATTCCTCCACCGGCCCGAAAGGGGCGCCATCGTGCAGCCGCTGCAACCAGCCATCGCCCGGCAGCGCTTCGGCGGCGGCGCGGGCGGCGGCGATGGCGCGTGCCCCGGCTTCATCATAGCTGGCGACATCGGCAAGCCGTGCCGACAGTCCGCGCCGCCGGCCTTTCGAGCCCTGTTCGGGGCCGATCACCCAGCGGCGCAGCTCGATCGTCTCGGCCCCGGTCAATGCGGCGGCGAACGTTGCGTCGGCGGCCTCGAACACGTGGTGGCCTTCGTCGAAGATGATCCGCGTCGGCCGCGCCGCCACATCGCGCCCTCGCGCCGCATCGATCATCACCAGCGCATGATTGGCGATCACCAGATCGGCCTGCGCGCTGGCCCGTGCGGCGCGTTCGATGAAGCATTTGCGGTAATGCGGGCAGCCGGCATAGACGCATTCGCCGCGCCGGTCGGTCAGCGCGGCGACGCCGCGCTGGCGAAACAGCGTACCCAGCCAGCCGGGCAGATCGCCGCCGATCATGTCGCCGTCCTGGCTGTAGCCCGCCCAGCGTGCCACCAATTGTGCCAGGATGGCGGCGCGGCCGGAAAAGCCGCCTTGCAGCGCATCCTCCAGATTGAGCAGGCACAGGTAATTCTCGCGACCCTTGCGCACCACCACCGGCTGGGAGCCGTCCGCCCGTGCGGATGCGCCCGAGGAAGATTCTGGCCACGCCCGCCGGCTTTCGCGGCGCAATTGCCGTTGCAGCGCCTTGGTAAAGGTCGAGACCCAGACGGTGCCGCCGGATTTCTCGGCCCACAGCGACGCCGGCGCGAGATAACCCAGCGTCTTGCCGGTGCCGGTGCCCGCCTGCGCCAGCAACATGCGCGCGCGCGCATCCGCGCCGCGCGGGCTGAATACATGGGCGGCGGCAGCGGCATAGGCGCGCTGGCCGGGGCGGGCCTCGGCGCCGTCACCAGTGAGCCGCGCCAGCCGCTCCACCACGTCATCTTCGGATAACACGATCTGGGCAGGCTGGGGGCGTTCCGGCGCTTCGTTCCATTCGGGCAGGCGGGCGAACAGCCAGCGTTCGGCGCGTTCGGGCCGGGCGATGCGCGGGATCAGCAGCGGCGCCCAGGGCCAGCGCTGGCGCAACAGCGATTGCAGCCCGGTCCACGCGCCTTCGCGCTCGGCCCAGTCCGGCGCAGCGCAACGATCGAGCAACGCTGCGGCCGCGACCTGCAACAGCGCCGGCACGTCTTGCTCGCCCGCCGGCTCCGGCAGGTCCAGCACCCGGGCCAGCCCATGTGGCGTCGGCACGACGAATCGTGCCGGGTAGACGAAGGCGAACAGTTCCAGCAGGTCGAGCCCCGACAAATCCGGATATCCGAGCCGGCTGGCCAGCAGCGGCGCGTTCAGCATCAGCATCGGCGTATCCGCCGCCGCCATGATCGCCGCGCCCTTGCCGACCGTGGCGGTGCGCGCCTGACCGTTACCTCCGGCACCCGCGTCCCGCAGCCAGCAGCCGGCATGGCTGACGTGAATCGCGGCGATGGGGAGGGCGGTCATGGCCATGAACCTTATCGCGCAAACGACCCTGCGGCTAGAACAGAAATGGAACGTGGCAATTCCCTTGCACGCCATTGCGTCGCCGCACCGGGCCCGCGATCTCCTTGCACCGGCGAAATTTCGGCAATTTCCGTCAAACTTTTGAAAAAAAATATTAATATTTTCTACAGTTCTGTTGCATTAGTATGTTAGCAGTCGTGCAGCGGGCAACAGCGGGATCAGAACATGCAGAGACGTCAATTGCTGGTTGGCCTGCTCGCCACTGCCGGAGCGGGTGCGCTGATGCGGCCCGGCACGGCCTGGGGGGCCAGGCCGCCCAGGCTTATTGGCGGCCCCATCGGTTCGCTGCCCGCGATCGTCAGGAACCAGGGCATGGGCACGACCGACGCATCGGGGTTCGTGGTCTCGTTCCCGCTTCAATCGGGCGCGTTGCAGATGTGGGTAGACACCGCGCAAGGTTCACCGGCGTACAATGGCTTGAGCCCTTATCCGGGGTTCATGTTGAATGGTACCGGTCCCGACCAGCAGTCCGGTGCCACGGGCCCGGGACCGGCGAATGCCGCCTATGGCCCGAAAAGCGCCTATGCCGATGCCCTGAATTCGGTCCCGCCGACGAGCGAGGGCGTTGGCCATCACTTCTTCTTTGCCGAAGGGCAGACGTTCGTCCTCGACAACGTCAATCGACATACCTTTACCTTTTACGGCAACGGGGCGACCAATCCGACCTGCTTTCAGTCATTCGACCCGGCCGATCCGTTGAATACGGCCAAGCACGGGCGAGCCGGAACCGGAACGCGCGGCCCCCGCCCGATCTGGGTCGTGGGCACCGGGGAGTTTCCGCAGAATGCCAATAGCTCGACCTTCGAATACGGGGGATGGGCGTTTCGGGGGCTGGAATATTTGAGCACCGGCAATGGCATATACGTCATCTGGGGCGGCCAAAACAATAATTTGCTGTGGGAAAACGTCGTATTCAACAATGTCCAGATTACGCTGGAAAGCAATATTGCGCAAAACAGTGGTTATTCAAGCAACAATATCCTGAGAATGTGTGCCAGTTATGGCCAATTCGACACAACTAGCGGGCATATTTGTGGTATATTCTCGGCCTACACCAACCTGACCGTCGAAGACTGCGTATTCTGGCATTGCGGTTGGCAAGTGGGCGTGTCGCGAGATACTCCGCCCTCCGCCGGTGGTCCCGATATCTATAAACATTGCCTGTATCTCGACAATCATCGGGATACCACCTCGATCGTCCGCCGCAACGTGATGGTCGATGGATCGGCTTCCGGGTTGTCGCTGCGCGGCAACCATCTGTGCCATCACAACGTCATCGTCGATTGCCCCACCCCGCAATTCATATCCGGCGGTTCGGGTTCGGATGCGGAGTCGCCAAATGGGGTGATCCAGCAATCCTTCTGCCAGCTGGTGATGGGGGGCGCCGATATCAACAGTGGCACACCGCGCATGCTCGGTTTTAGAACCAGTGATGGAACGATCTCCAGCTATTATGCCTATTGTCTTTATATAAACAATCCGGGTTACGGACAGGTCAATAATGCGTGGCTGACCGTGCAGAACGAAATACCCTCTCAAATCAGCAACATGGGTTTCTACCACAACCGCGCCTATGCATTCGCGCCGGATTCCAGAAGGTTGGTGTTGTCCACCGTCGACAGTGGCAGTGTGTCTTCGATAAATATATATGCCGATGTCCGTAACTCGACTTCAGCCAGCAGTCCGATGACCAATGATGCAATCTATGCCGCGGTTGGGTATCCGGGCAAGGACGCTTTGGTGCAGGCGATGATCAGCGATCCTTCGCAGGGTTGGGCATACCGCATTCTGCTGGCCGCGGGCAACGGGTTCAGTTTCAACTTCAACTGTACTTCGCCCTCCGGGTGAGCGCAAAACGACCTTGATTTACCCCGCGATCCGCCCGAAAGCGGGTGAATGACCGCACGCATCCATCAACGCCCGAAAAACGCCATGCAGTCGGGCCGCGCCCGCACCGACGAGTGGTTGCTGGAGTTCGCTCCCGCCGAAGCCAGGCGGCCAGACCCGCTGATGGGCTGGGCCGGTTCGGGCGATACGCAAAGCCAGGTGATCCTGCACTTTGCCACCCTGGCAGAGGCGCAGGCCTATGCCGATGCCTGCGGCATTACCGCCGCCGTCCACGCGACGCCGCCGCGCCGGTTGAAATTGCAGGCCTACGCCGACAATTTCCGGTGATGTGGAACGGCTGCTTGCCGGTGCGCACGACACTGGTGGTTGTCCTGGCGATCATGATCCCGATGTGATCGATGGCTTCAGGAGCACCGGGCCGGGTTGGCAGGCACGGATGAATGACGTGTTGCGCGCCGCCCTGCGGAGCTGACGAATTTGCGCGGGCTGGACAAACCACAAACCCCTCGCCATAGCCGCCAGCGGGAGTCGGGCGGGCGTTTGCGTTCGCCAACCTGGTCAGGTCCGGAAGGAAGCAGCCACAACGGATAGCGGCGGGTCGCCCGGCTCCTTTTCCCCTGACATTTGGATCGCGAGCCCTTACTTAGCGCAGATGAGCGAATCCTCCTCCATTCCCGGCAACGGCAAGGCGCTGGCAACGGAGCCCGGCTTGCTCGGAGACGCGCCGGGGCTGGGGTTCGACCTCGCGCCGGCCGCATCGCCCATCGCTGCCCCGGCTACGCCGTATCGCGTGCTGGCGCGCAAATACCGCCCGCAAACCTTCAGCGCGCTGATCGGGCAGGATGCCATGGTCCAGACGCTGGCCAACGCGATCAAGCGCGACCGGCTGGCGCATGCCTTCCTGATGACCGGGGTGCGCGGGGTGGGCAAGACTTCGACCGCGCGGCTGATTGCCAAGGCGCTGAACTGCATCGGCGGCGACGGCCGGGGCGGACCCACCATCGATCCGTGCGGGCAATGCGAGCCGTGCGTGGCCATTGCCGAGGGCCGCCATATCGACGTCATCGAGATGGACGCGGCCAGCCATAACGGCATCGACGACGTGCGCGAGATCAATGACGCGGTTCGCTATGCGGCGGTCACGGCGCGCTACAAGATATATATCATCGACGAAGTCCACGCCCTGTCGAAGCCGGCGTTCCAGGCCCTGCTCAAGACGCTGGAAGAACCGCCGCCACATGTGAAATTCCTGTTCGCCACCACCGAAGCCGACAAGCTGCCGGTCACGGTGCTGTCGCGCTGCATGCGCTTCGATTTGCGCCGCATCCCCACAACCATGCTCGCGGCCCATTTTGCCGGCATTTGCACCGCCGAAGGTGTGGCGGCCGAGCCCGATGCGCTGACCATGATTGCCGAGGCCGCCGAAGGCTCGGTGCGCGATGGCTTGTCGATCCTGGATCAGGCGATCGCCCATGCCGATCTGGCGAAAGAGGGTGAAGAAGTCGCCGTCACCGCCGCGCAGGTGCTCGAAATGCTGGGGCTGGCCGACAAATCGGTGCAGCGCCGCCTGTTCGCAGCGATTCTGGCCGGTGACGGTGCGGCGCTGCTGGACATGGTCGCGCATCAATTCGCGCTGGGGGTCGAGCCGATTGCGTTGATGCGCGCGATGATGGAGTTGACGCACCGGATCACCGTCGCCCAGCTGGGACGTGGCGGCGCGGAGGCGATTTCCGCCGAAGACCGCGCAGCTGTGGACGGCTGGGGGGCAAGCCTGGGCGCGGGGCAATTGCACCGCCTGTGGCAATTGCTGCTGAAGGGCCATGACGAGGTACGCGGCGCGCCCGATCCGCTGATCGCGGCGGAAATGGCGCTGCTGCGCTGCCTGCATGCCGCCGATCTGCCCGATCCCGGCGCCCTGGCCAGGCGGCTGGAGGAAATGGCGGCGCGGCCGGCGGCGCCCGCAGCACATGCGCCGGGCGCAACCCCGGCTCCCGCAGCGCCCGCCATGGACTGGGCGGCGCTGGTGCGGATCGTGGAAAACGCAGGCCAGCTGCGGATCGCGCAGATCATGCGCGACTGGGTGCGGGTGGTCACGCTGTCGCCTGCGAATTTGCGCTTTGCGCTGGTGCCGGGATATTCGGGCGATCCGGCGCCGGACCTGCGCGAGGGGCTGTTCAAGGCGACCGGCGAGCGTTGGCAGATCGAACTTGCCGAAGGCGAAGCCGCGCCATCGTTGCGCGAACTGGCCGAAGCCGACAAGGCGGCGGCGCAAGCCACGCTGCGCCGCTCGCCGCTGGTCGCAGCCGCCTTTGCCGCGTTTCCGCAAGCGGAAATTATTGAAAGCAACGCGAACGGGCAGGAACGCGCGGCGCGAACCCATGGGCTCTGATTTAACGAAAGTTGAACTTAATGACCTCATTGATCTACCGTCATCCTGACGAAAGTCAGGATCCATTTCCGCAACGCCTCTATTGACGCGGAACATTGCGACAATGGACCCTGACTTTCGTCAGGGTGACGAAAATACGAATGAATTCTTGAACTAATGCTTCTTGGCTCGCGACGGGAGTTTCAAACGATGAAATCGATGGAAGAAATGATCAAAGCCGCACAAGCGGCCGCGGAAACGATCCAGAAGCAGATGACCGAAACTCAGTCCAAGCTCGATACCCTCGAAGTGGAGGGCCTCTCGGGCGGCGGCCTGGTCAGGATCCGGGCGTCCGCGAAAGGTCGCGTGATCGGGGTGACAATCGACGACAGCCTGATGCAGCCGGCCGAGAAGCCGATCCTGGAAGATCTGATCGCCGCCGCCTTCAACGACGCGCGCGCCAAGGCGGACGAGGTCGCCAACCGCGAGATGGCCAATGCCCAGCAGGGACTGGGGCTCCCGCCGGGGTTCAAGCTGCCGTTTTGAACGCGATTGGCGCGGCGGCCATCCACAGGCGGGGAGTAGCGGGCATTGCAACCCGATCCGCACCTCCCCATATCGCGGTCTACGGCTATGGCCTGAAACTTGCGTATCTGGCGTGCGCTCGCGCATCATGCGCGTTTGATGGATGGAACTGATGAACCTGCTTGCTTTGCTCCCCCTGCGCGACATCGTGGTATTTCCCGGCATGGTCGTGCCGCTGTTCGTCGGGCGCGAGAAATCGGTGGCGGCGCTGGAAGCGGCGATGACCGCCGATGACAAGGACATTTTCCTGGTCGCGCAGCTCGACCCCGGCTGCGACGATCCCGAGCGCGACGATCTGTACGACGTCGGCGTGATCGCCACCGTGCTACAATTGCTCAAGCTGCCCGACGGCACCGTGCGGGTGCTGGTCGAGGGTCAGTCGCGCGGCAAGCTGGTCGCGATGCGCGAAGAAAACGACATGCTGGTCGGTCAGGTCGAACGCCTTGAATCCGAAGTCGCGGAGGGCGCGGAATCCTCCGGCATGATGCGCAGCGTCGTCGAGCAATTTCATGAATACGCCAAGCTCAACAAGAAGCTGGCGCAGGACGCGGGCGAGCAATTGGGCGAGATCGAGGATGCCTCGAAGCTGGCCGATGCCATCGCTGCGCATATCAGCGCCAAGGTCGCCGACAAGCAGGCGTTGCTGACCGAAATCGACGCGTTCAAGCGGCTGGAGATGGTCTACAGCTTCATGGAAGGCGAATTGGGCGTGCTCCAGGTCGAGCGCCGGATTCGCGGCCGGGTAAAGCGGCAGATGGAAAAGACCCAGCGCGAATATTACCTCAACGAGCAGATGAAGGCGATCCAGTCAGAACTGGGCAGCGGCGAGGATGGCGAAGGCAACGAACTGGCCGAGTTGCAGGAAAAGATCGCCGGGTTGAAGATGTCCGCCGAAGCGCGCACCAAGGCGGTGGCCGAGCTGAAAAAGCTCAAGACGATGCAGCCGATGAGTGCCGAGGCTACCGTCGTGCGCAATTATCTCGATGTCCTGCTGGGGCTCCCCTGGGGCAAGAAAAGCCGGCTGAAAAAGGACATCGCCGGTGCGCAGGCGATCCTTGATGCCGATCATTATGCGCTCGACAAGGTCAAGGACCGGATTGTCGAATACCTTGCGGTGCAGGCGCGCACCAACAAGCTGAAGGGGCCCATATTGTGCCTGGTCGGTCCTCCGGGCGTCGGCAAGACCAGCCTGGGCAAGTCGATCGCCCGCGCCACGGGCCGTCAGTTCATTCGCCAGTCGCTGGGCGGCGTGCGCGACGAGGCGGAAATCCGTGGCCATCGGCGCACCTATATCGGCTCGCTGCCGGGCAAGATCGTGACCAATCTGCGCAAGGCGGGCGCATCCAATCCGCTGTTCCTGCTCGATGAGATCGACAAGCTGGGGCAGGATTTCCGCGGCGATCCGGCCTCGGCGCTGCTCGAAGTGCTCGATCCGGAACAGAATTCCAAGTTCCAGGACCATTATCTGGAGGTCGATTACGATCTGTCGGATGTGATGTTCGTGTGCACTGCTAACAGTTTGAACCTGCCGCAGGCGCTGCTCGATCGCATGGAAATCATCCGGCTCGAAGGCTATACCGAGGACGAAAAGGTCGAGATCGCCGAGCGCCACCTGATCGCCAAGCAGATTGAGGCGCATGGGTTGAAAAAGGGTGAATTTACCCTGACGCATGGCGGCCTGCGCGACCTGATCCGCTATTACACCCGCGAGGCCGGGGTCCGCACGCTGGAGCGCGAGATCGCGCGGCTGGCGCGCAAGTCGCTGCGGGCGATCCTGGAGGGCAAGGCTAAAACGGTCGCGATCACGCCGGAAAACCTGGGTGAATACGCTGGGGTGCGCAAGTTCCGCCATGGCGTTTCGGATAACGAACATCAGGTGGGCGCGGTGACCGGGCTGGCGTGGACCGAGGTTGGCGGCGAATTGCTGACCATCGAAAGCGTGACCGTGCCCGGCAAGGGCACTGTCCGGACCACCGGCAAGCTGGGCGAGGTGATGAACGAGAGCGTGCAGGCAGCATTCAGCTTCGTAAGGGCGCGCAGCCCCGCCTATGGCATCAAGCCCTCGCTGATCCAGCGCAAGGACATTCATATCCACTTGCCCGAAGGCGCCGTGCCCAAGGACGGGCCATCGGCGGGGATCGGCATGGTCACGTCGATCGTTTCCACCCTGACCGGCATCCCGGTCCGTTCGGACATCGCGATGACCGGCGAGGTAACCCTGCGCGGCCGCGTGCTGCCGATCGGGGGGCTGAAGGAAAAGCTGCTGGCGGCGCTGCGTGGCGGGATCAAGATCGTGCTGATACCGGAGGAAAACCGCAAGGATCTGGTGGAGATTCCGGCCAATATCAAGGAAGGGCTGGAGATCATCCCGGTGTCGCATGTCGACGAGGTGCTGGCCCATGTCCTGACTCAGCCGCTGGTAGCGATCGAGTGGACCGAGGCTGACGATCTCGCCAGTCAGCCGGTTGCCGGTGCAGCCGTCGCGGTGGCTTTGCCGGCACCTGGTTCGACCACGGCGCACTGATTCTCGACCGGCGGCAATCGGCTGCCGGCGCGCCCGCCATCGCAGGAAAATCGCTGCGGTTCGCGGGGTACGGGCGTGTGCGTGCCGGCGGGTTGTCGGCAATTCGCCTGAAATTGGCTAAAAATGCGACAGTTTCATGATTTGCTCAGCTTTGGCTTTGACAGTTCGCGTAAAACTCGCTCAATTTCGTGCCGAAGCGGGGTTCTTCAATCACGCGAAAGCAAAGCCTCTAGTCGAGGGGCACCGAAGTAGCAGCCAAGGGGGGGTTCGAGCATGAACAAAAACGATCTGGTCACTGCCGTCAGCCTGGCGAGCGGCTTGTCGCGCAACGACACCGTAAAGGCTGTGGAAGGCATCTTGCAATCGATTACCGGCGCGCTGAAAGCGGGCGACGAAGTCCGTTTGGTGAATTTTGGAACGTTTTCAATTGCCAGCCGCCAGGCCTTCACCGGCCGCAACCCGCGCACCGGCGAACTCATGAAGATCAAGGCTGCGGCACAGCCCAAATTCAAGGCGGGCAAAGGGCTCAAGGATGCGGTGAATTAGATTTCGTCGTTACGGATGTGCGGCGCGCCGCTGTGAACTGCCCGATTTCGGCTTGGCCGAGGCAAGCCTTTCTTCAGGCAAACCTGCGGTCTGAGATTTTGAGCTAAAGCTGGATGATACTCCGCTCGTCCCCAGCTTGTCGAAGGGCTGTCCTTTTCTTTGTGGGCCGCCCCGCCTCAAGCAAGAAGAGCAGCCCTTCGACAAGCTCAGGACAGACGGGTTTGATTGGCAATTCAGATTAACGACGACACGCTAGAGTCTTTCCGGTTAAGACGGTGCCAGCCCGCTCCCCCGCCCGGCCACCC
>CAXTOS010000007.1:0-45191 GCA_964245935.1 uncultured Novosphingobium sp. | reverse complement strand
TATTGCCCTGGGCGTCGAGTTCCGGGAGCAATTGCGCGCGCGCCGATGCCACGCCCAGCCGCGCCTGGCGCACGCGTGACGCGGCGGTTTGGATATCAGGGCTCTCGGCCAGTGCGATCCGGATCAGCCGGTCCAGTTCGGGATCGCCAAAAGCGGTCCACCAGTCGTCGGGCTGCTGCGCGGCAGTGGTTACCGGCGTGGCCTCGACAAAGCGCGGCTGCACGTCGATCCTGGGTGCATCGTAATTGGGCCCGACCGTGCAGCCGGCGAGCAGCACGAACAGCGGCCAGGCCCGGGTGCGCGCGTACCTCAATGTGCGGGTGCCGCGCCGGATTTTGCCGGCCGCAGGATCAGCGCCAGCGGCGCGATCATGAACACCACGACCATGAAGACATGGTAGACATCGATATAAGACAGCATCGTCGCCTGGGTCTGGACCTGGCGATAGAGCACGCCGGTAGCGGCGCTCATTCCCGGCGACGGCCCCCCGGCGATGACTTGCCCGATCTGGCCGATCCCCTGGATATAACTGGGGTTCAGCGGATTGAGCCCCGCGACCATCTGCGACTGATGCACTTGCTGCTGCGTCAACAGCAATGTCTGGGAGGTCGATATGCCGATCGTCCCGCCCAGGTTGCGGGCCACGTTGAGCAGGGCGGAAGCCTCGCTGGTCTTGGACGGATCGAGGCCGACATAGGCTACGGTATTGACCGGCACAAACAGGAACGGCAGCGCGATCGACTGGAACAGCCGGCCGCTGGCGGCGTGGGCGAACGAGATATCGGGGCTGAAACCCGACAGATGCCACAGCGCGATACCCTGGATGAGCAGCGCCGGAAACAGCAGCAACCGCGTATCCACCTTGCCCGTCAGCACCCCCACCACCGGCGTTGCGAGTAACGCCACCGCCCCGCCGCTCGACAGGGCAAGCCCGGCATCGGTCGCGGTATAGCCCTGCACTTCCTGCAACATTTGCGGGATCAGCTGCGTCGTGCCGAAAATGATCAGTCCGGCAGCCATCATGAACAACGAGGCGATGGCGAAATTGCGATTGGCGAACAATCGCAAATTGACGATCGGATTCTTGTGGCACAGCTCCCAGACGATCAGCATCACCAGCGAAGCGCCCGAGATGATCGCCGTGGCCACGATAAAGCCGCTGGAAAACCAGTCTTCGCGCTCGCCGCGATCCAGCGTCACCTCCAGGAACCCCAGACCGAGCGCAACGAGTGCAAAACCGACGTAATCCAGATTCAACCCTTTTTTCAGCCGCTCCTTACGCTCCTTGACCAGGATTTTGGGTTCACAGACGAACAGATAAGTCAGGATCAACGAGACGATCCCGACCGGCACGTTGATCAGGAAGATCCAGTGCCACGAGATATTGTCGGTGATGTAGCCGCCCAGCGTCGGCCCCAGCACCGGGCCGATCACGACAACCACGGCATAGGCGGAAAAGGCCAGCCCGCGCTTCGAGGGGGGGAAAGTGTCGGCCAGGATCGATTGCTCGGACGGCGCCAGCCCGCCGCCGCCGATGCCCTGGAAGATGCGCGCCGCGATCAGGAACGGCAGATTGGGCGCCAGCCCGCACATCAGCGATGAGATCACGAACAGCGCGACCGAGATCATGTAATAGCGCTTGCGCCCGATCACCCCGGACAGCCAGCCCGACACCGGGATGATGATCGCATTGGCGACCAGATAGCTGGTCACCACCCACGTCGCTTCATCGACGCTGACCGAAAGCGAGCCGGCGATATGCTGAAGCGCGACATTGGCGATCGAGCTGTCGAGCACTTCCATGAAGGTGGCGATGCTGATGATGCCGACGATCAGCCAAGCATTGCGCTTGCCCGCCGCCGAGCGTTCATCGCTCCAGCCGTCGTCGCCGCCACCGCGCTTTGCGCCCGATTTCGCGGCAGCTTTTGCCACCTCACCGCACCTTGACGCGTGGCGACACCGACATGCCGGGCCCGATCGACCAGCGGCGCGGATCGGGCTTGTCGAACAATATCCGCACCGGCACGCGCTGGACGACCTTGACGTAATTGCCGGTGGCGTTCTGCGGCGGCAGCAGGGCAAAGGCCTGGCCCGCGCCGCGCTCGATCGAATCGACATGGCCGTCGAAATGCACGCCGGGATAGGCATCGACGGTGATGTCGGCATGCTGTCCCGGCCGCATCAGGGTCAGCTGGGTTTCCTTGAAATTGGCGGTCACCCAGATCTGGTCGGGCACGATCGCCATCAACTGGGTACCGGGCGCGACATAGCTGCCGACATTGACCGAGCGCTCCACCACCTGCCCATAGACCGACGAGGTCAGCCGCAAATTGCCGATGGTTACCGCTGCCTGCGCCGCCGCCGCCTGCTTCGCGCTATACTGGGCGCGCGCAACCTTCACTTGTTCCTCGGCCACGCGGACGTTGTCGTTCGTTGCCTTGGCCTGTCGGTGCATCGACAGGGCCGTGCCCGCGCGGGCTTGTGCGTCGGCGCGCGCGGCATCGATCTGCGTGCCCGCCACCGCCGCCCGGTCCAGCGCCACCAGCGATTCATAGCGCTGCAGATCGTGGGCAGCCTTGGCCGCGTCGGCATCGGCGGCAATGGTATCGGCCTGGGCCTTGGCACCGTTCGTGCGGGCGACCTGCAATTGGGCCTGGGCCTGGGCGATCCCGGCAGACGCCTGCTTGACGTCGGCATCCGCCTGCTGCTGCTGCGCCTCCGGCCCCGACGGCTTGATCACCGCCAGCAGGTCGCCCGGGCGGACATGGTGATTATCGACATTGGCAACCCAGATCAGCACCCCTGCGACTTCGGGCGCCAGGCGCACGATATGCGTGTCGACGAAGGCATCGTCGGTGGATTCATACTGGCGCGCATGGAGCCACCACAGGATGCTGCCAACCACGGCGATGATCAGCACGACGACCGTGACGATCCAGAACAGCGGCCGCTTGTACAACGGCGGACCAGTATCCTCCTGCTCGTCGTCATCTTTTTTGCCGTCATCTTTTGCAGGTTCGTCCGACTTGCCGCCGTGCGCCGTATCATCCGCAGCCTTGCTGCCGGACGGGCCTTCGTCCTCCGTGGCGCCGGACGAAGCCTGGGGTCGATCCTGATCGTGTTCCGGCAAGGTCACGCCTTGGCAGACCGGCCCGAGAGGCGTTTGCGATTGGCGTGGACCTTCTTCGAATAATGGCGCACGGCCGACCGGGTCAGCGCTTCGGGCGACGTGATACCCGACGCCGCCAGCACCAGCGGCAATTCCGCGGCAGCGCTGATCTTTTCCGCCACCATCCGGCGCGATTCCCGGTCTGCCGCTGCACCCCCCGCTGCCAGCTTGATCGTGCGCAGGCCAATCACCAACGCCGATTCCATGCCCAGCAGCCACATTTCCATGCCTAGCGCATAGGCGTTGGTCGCCGTCGCACGGGTCATCGGCGGTGCTCGGCGATGCTGTTGCAAAGGCGCTCGTGAGGAGCTTGAGCCATGGTGCTGGTCCTTCGATAAAGGGATATCATGCGACGAATGCCAGCATAACACCTGCGCACGGGGTTTGCTCCCGCAATGCACAATTTTGTCATTCTCGCCCCCGTCGGCTGCGCAAACGCAGGCCACGGAACGGACCAGATCATGGGTAGTTATGCCCGAAAGGAGGAAATCATGTTCACGCAACTTAACCCGCCCCTGCCCGTCCACGTCATCGACAAGGGTGACGGTTACGCCGTGGCGGTCATCGATTATGGGCAGGAGCACAATCTTATCTGGGTCACGGCGATTACCGAGAGCGGCGAATTATGGTGCGCGCCTAATCCCAAGGTGCGCGTGCAGACGAATTGGACGATGGGCAGAAACGTAACCCTGCACGCCGTCTGAGCACCATCGGACCCATCGATGAACGGCGATTTTACCTGGATCAGGCCGCAGCCGGGCGGGCTGTTTATCGAGCCGGCGCAATGCTGGATCGATCCGTCGCGGCCCGTCGATCTGGCGCTGGTGACGCACGGCCATGCCGATCACGCGCGCGGCGGTCATGCCACGACGGTTGCCACCCCGGAAACGCTGGCGATCATGGCGCTGCGTTACCAGACCGAGGCAGGCGCGACACCGGTGCGCTATGGCGAGTCCCTGGCGCTGCCGGGCGGGGTGTCCGCGACCTTCCAGCCCGCCGGGCATGTGCTGGGATCGGCGCAGATTGCCCTTGAATTTCGCGGCGAGCGGGTGGTCGTCAGTGGCGATTACAAACGCCGCTTCGATCCCACCTGCCCGCCGTTCGTGGTCACCCCTTGCGACGTGTTCATTACCGAGGCGACCTTTGGCCTGCCGGTGTTTCGCCATCCGCCGATTGAGCAGGAAATTGCCAGACTGCTCGATGCGCGCGCCGCTCACCCGGCGCGCTGCGTGCTGGTCGGGGCCTATGCGCTGGGCAAGGCGCAGCGGCTGATCGCGGAACTGCGCCGCGCCGGCCATGCCGAACCGATTTTCGTACACGGCGCGCTGGAAAGAATGTGCGAATTATATGCCGGGCATGGCATCGATCTGGGCCCGCTGCGCCCCGCCACCGGGGCGTCGCGCAGCACCCTGGCCGGGCAGATCGTGCTGGCCCCGCCGGGCGCGCTGAACGACCGCTGGGCGCGGCGCCTGCCCGATCCGATCACCGCCATGGCCTCGGGCTGGATGCAGATTCGCCAGCGCGCGCGCCAGCGCAACGTCGAATTGCCGCTGATCATTTCCGACCATGCCGACTGGACCGAGTTGACCCGGACCATCGCCGAGGTCAATCCGGCCGAAACCTGGATCACGCACGGGCGCGAGGAAGGCCTGCTGCGCTGGTGCGAACTGCATCAGCGCAAGGCCCGCCCGCTGGCGCTGCTGGGCTATGAAGATGAAGATGATTAGAATTGCACGATCGGCGGGTCTTCTCCCCGCCCGCTTGCGGGAGGGGAGTCATTTTCGGCTACCTGTCACACGTCGCGGGTGGTGTTGATGGAACGCTTCGCCGCGCTGGTCGATGCGCTGACCTATACCCGCTCGCGCAATGCCAAGCTGGAGCTGATCGCCGATTATCTGCGCGAAACTCCCGACCCTGATCGCGGCTGGGCGCTTGCCGCCTTGACCGGCGGGCTGGCCTTTTCGGCGGTCAAGGGCGGCACGGTGCGCGCGCTGATGGCCGATCGGGTCGACCCGGTGCTGTTCACGCTCAGCCGCGATTATGTCGGCGATACCGCCGAAACCGCCAGCCTGTTGTGGCCCGAACCGACCAGCCCGCCGGCCCCGCCGCCGGGCGTGGCCGAAGCGGTTGCCGGCCTGTCGCTGATGACCCGGCAGTCGGCGCGCGGCGATCTGGGGGCCATGCTCGACCGGCTCGACGGCAAGGGCCGCTATGCGCTGCTGAAGCTTGCCACCGGAGCGATGCGGCTGGGCATTTCCGCCCGCCTTGCCAAGCTGGCGTTCGCGCAGGCCTTTGCGGTCCACATCGAGGATGTCGAGGAATATTGGCACGGTCAGTCGCCCCCTTATGCCGCGCTGTTCGACTGGGCCGAACATGGTGCCGTTGCCCCCAGCGCCGATCACCTGCCACTGTTTCGCCCGTTCATGCTGGCCCACCCGCTGGAAGAAACCGTTGTCGATCTGGAAGCTTACGTCGCCGAGTGGAAATGGGACGGCATCCGTGTCCAGATCGTCCAGGTCGGTGCCGAAACCCGGCTTTATTCGCGCAGCGGCGACGATATCTCCGGCAGCTTTCCGGAAATGGTCGGGGCGCTGCCGTTCGACGCGGTGCTGGATGGCGAATTGCTGGTGCGGGGCGCTTATTCAGGGAAAGAGGGACACCAGGGTGGCGAAGATGGCGGTGCAGCCAGTTTCAACGCCCTGCAACAGCGGTTGGGGCGCAAGCAGGTATCGGCACGGATGATGGCCGATTATCCTGCCTTCGTGCGGCTTTACGACGTATTGCTGCTGGCCGGCGAAGACCTGCGCCCGCTGGCATGGTCGCAACGCCGCGCCCGGCTGGAACGGCTGGTACCGCTGCTCGATGCAACGCGCTTCGACATTTCGGCGATCATCCCGGCCCGCACGATGGACGAACTTGCCGAAATCCGGGCCCGCGCGCGCGGTGAGGCGATCGAGGGCGTCATGCTGAAGCGCCGCGACAGCCCCTACGTCCCCGGTCGCCGCACCGGATTGTGGTACAAATGGAAACGCGATCCGCTGCTCGCCGATTGCGTGCTGATGTATGCCCAGCGCGGCTCCGGCAAGCGCTCGTCATTCTACTCGGATTTCACCTTCGGCGCATGGGACGGCGATCCGGACCAGGGCGCGGCGCTGCTGCCGGTGGGCAAAGCCTATTTCGGATTCACCGACGAAGAGCTGAAGTTCCTCGATCATTACGTGCGCAACCATACCGTCAACCGGTTCGGCCCGGTCCGCGAGACCGATCACAGCCTGGTGCTGGAAGTCGCGTTCGATGCCATCAGCCCCAGCAAGCGCCACAAATCCGGCCTGGCCATGCGCTTCCCCCGCATCCACCGCATCCGCACCGACAAGCCGCCGGACGAGGCCGACCGGATCGAGAACCTGCTGGCGTTGATCGCGGATTAGTTACTCCCCGGTCCGGAGAGGAACTAGAGCTCCGGCAACCCTTGCTCGGCGAAACCCCAGCCAATCAGCGCCGCTTCCCGCGCGCGTTCACTCAACTCCACTGCGTCCACAATCGACCAGCGCGCCGGGGTCTCGATCGCCTCCAGCTCATCCCAGCCGACCGGGGCGGCGACCGGCGCGCCGTCGCGCGCACGCGCCGAATAGGGCACCACCGCCGTCGAACCGCGCTGGTTGCGCAGCCAGTCGATGAAGATTTTCCCCTTGCGCTTGGCTTTCGACATGGTGGCCAGGTATTTGTCGGGTTCGGCCAGGCTCAGCGCTTCGGCAAAGCGATGCGCGAAATCGGCGTGGGCGGCCCAGCTGTGGCCCACCGTCAGCGGCACGATGACATGCACGCCCTTGCCCCCCGACAGCATCGCGAAGCTGACCAGGCCAAGGTCCGCCAGCCGTGCGCGCAGATCGAGCGCCGCCTTTTTCACCGCCGGAAAACCCAGGCTCTCGTCGGGATCGAGATCGAAGATCAGCCGGTCGGGCTGTTCGACATCGGCCACGCGCGAGGCCCAGGCGTGGAACTCGATCGTGCCCATCTGCACGCATTGCAGGATGCCGATGGTGTCCTCGACGTAGAGGTAGTCCTCGCTGCCGCCGTTCTTTTCCCGGATCGGGATGTGGTGGACATGCTCCCCCAGCGCGCCGGTATCATGCTTCTGGAAAAAACACGCCTTGGCGCGCCCCTGCGGGCAACGCACCAGGCTGACCGGGCGCTGCCCGGCATGCGCCAGCAGCAACGGCGCGATCGCGGTGTAATAATCGGCCAGATCGCCCTTGGTCTGGCCAGCGCCCGAACCTGAAGCGGGGGGAAAGATCACCCGCTCGCGGTTGCTGATCCTGACCGGGGATTCGGGCGGCGGCACGGGGCTCGCCACTTCCGGGGCGACATCGCGCGCGGGCTTGTCGGCGCGCAGGCCCAGGAAGCTGCCATGGCGGACGCGATTTTCCGAGGTCAGTTCGGCGAAGGCGATCTCCGCGACCAGTTCGGGCCTGATCCAGCTGGCCCCCCGCGCATCCTCGCGCGGCACGTCGAGCGGCGCCTTGTCCAGCGCCAGCCCGGCCATCCGCTCCGCCAGGTCGGTCAAGGTCGCTTCATCGAAACCGGTGCCGACCTTGCCCCGGTACATCAGCCCATCCCCGCCTTCGCCCGTGCCCTGCTGGGCCAGCAACAGCGCCGCAAACGGCCGACCCCTGGCGGTCGAGCGCGACCAGCCGACGATGACGAATTCCTGCCGCCGCGTACATTTGACCTTGACCCAGTTGCGCGTGCGGCCCTCGCGATACGGCGCGTCGATGCGCTTGGCGATGATCCCTTCCTGCCCCGCGCTGCACATCGCCTTGAACAGCTTTTCGCCCGCACCGATCACATGATCGGCAACGTAAATCGGTGACGCGGCTCCCTTGAGCAACGCCTCCAATCTTTCCTTGCGCTCGATATTGGACAGGCCGCGCAGATCCTTGCCGCCCACCCACAGCAGGTCGAAAGCATGAAAATCAAGGTGCTGGCCAGGCTTCTGCGCGCCATGGCCGCGCTTTAGCACGGCCTGCAGCGCCGAAAAGCTGGGATTGCCGTCCGGGCCGGGCGCGGTGATCTCGGCGTCGATCAGGCACGGCGGCAGGTCGAGCGCGGAGAGCGCCTCCACCAAAGTCGTGAATTTGTCGGTCCAGTCGAGACCATTGCGGGTAAACACCTGCACCCTGTCACCGGCAGCGGCGACCACCGCCCGGTAGCCATCGAATTTTATTTCATGCATCCAGCCATTGCCGGCGGGTACCGCATCGACCAGCGTGGCGAGCTGCGGTGGCGCGAATTTCGGCAGCGCGCCCGTTTTTCCACTACGCGATGCGCGTTTCGCGGCGCGTTCCTTGTGCTGCGCCGTATTGGCATTGTGCTGCGCCGCCTGGGTCATTTCGCGGGTAAAGGCATCGCCTTTCTTGCCGGCCAATTCATGGCTGCCCTGGGGATCGGCGGTGATTTCGGCCATGCTGCGCCCGGTCAACACGCTGGTCAGGCAGCGCTCGGTCAGATCGTCGGGGCCACCTTCATGCCCGTCGGCAACCTTGCGCAGCAGCCAGTTCTCCCGTTTTTCGCCGGGGCGGGGCTTCAGCCTGACCAGGATCCACTCCCCCTGCATGCGTTCGCCCTGCAGGGTAAAATGCAGATGGCCCTGGTCGATATCGGCCGCGCTCTTGCCCGCGATCGGCGCCCAGGTGCCGCGATCCCACAACATGACCGTGCCGGCGCCATATTCGCCCTTGGGAATGGTCCCTTCGAAATCAGCGTAGGACAACGGATGATCCTCGGTCCGCACTGCCAGCCGCTTTATGTCGGGGTCGGGCGAAGGCCCCTTGGTGACCGCCCAGCTTTTCATCACCCCGTCGGCTTCCAACCGGAAATCCCAGTGCAGCCGGGTCGCATCGTGTTTCTGGACGATGAACCGCTGCCCGCCCCCGGAGCCAGGTACCGGCTGCGATGGGGCGGGCTCGGGCGTGCGGGTGAAATCCCGTTTTGCCTTGTAACTGGCCAGCGGATCGGCCGCGTCACGTGCCATCTATGCCTCCATTGCGCCATCATCGGGCGGCGCAACAGCTATAACGGCCGGGCAAGTGTTTTGTGCCATGCACCGAACAGGCGCTTGCAGTTTCGCCTGGCCTGGTTGGATTATGGCTCCCGACGTGGATCGTGGGCAGGGGACGGACGATCCACGCCGGAACTCGGTAACTCTTACGGCATCAGCACGGTATCTACGACGTGGATCACGCCGTTGGACTGGATCACATCGGCAATGGTGATCTTGGCCTTGTTGCCCTGGCTGTCCTGCAGCCACCAGCCGCTCATGTCCTTATAAGCAGTCAGCTGTTCGCCCTGCACCGTGGTCAGCATCGCCTTGCCGCCATTCGCCTTGGCCATCGCCTTCAGCTTCACCGCGGTCAGGGCGCCGGGCACGACATGGTACGTCAGGATCTTGACCAGCTGGTCCTTGTTTTCGGGCTTTAGCAAGGTGTCCACGGTGCCTGCGGGCAGCTTCGCGAACGCCTCGTTGGTCGGCGCGAATACGGTAAACGGTCCGGGGCCTTTCAGCGTGTCGACCAGTCCAGCCGCCTTGACCGCAGCCACCAGCGTGGTGTGATCAGCGGAATTCACCGCGTTATCGATAATATCTTTCGACGGATACATAGCCGCGCCGCCGACCATGGGATTATCGGCGTGAGCCATCTCGGCAACAGCAATCTGGCTGCCCGAGACCATCACTGTGGCAAATACGGCAAGCATTGTCCGGCGATTGGGAACATAACGCATGGCTTCGTCCTCTCTTTGGACACGCCGTTGCGTGGGCGTGTGCCGGTGATACGCACGGGCTCCTCAAACGGTTCAGTCCCCGGCAAATGAATTCGGCGCGGCGCGCCGGCTGCGGCCATACGGACGAGTGCATCGCCATGGCGCAGCCTACAGCCTGGCGCCCAAGTCACGCCATCGGTGCGGAGATCGCCGACAGCGGCAATGATCAGGCCGAAATGCTGCCGGAGCGCGAAATAATTCCGCGCCTTTTCAACCTTTGGCGGCCTTTAACGGGAGTGCTGATGGTGGACAGGGGTGGATTCGAACCACCGTACGCTCTCGCGGGCAGATTTACAGTCTGCTGCCATTAACCACTCGGCCACCTGTCCACATCAGCCTATCGGCAGCGGGGTTGCCCCTGCTGTATCGGCCTCACGAGGCCGCCGACCGAGAGGCGCGCCAATGCCCAAGCTGTGCTTCACTGTCAATGGGGCCTGACCGTCGGCGGCTCGGCGACGGCGGTCGATTGGTCGATGCGCCTTGCCTGGCGGCCGGGTGGCTGGCAGGAGCGATCACCGCCGGCCATCGCAGCCTGCCGGCAAGTCCAGGGACGATGCATGACGACGACCAGAGAAGATGGCCCCGCCCCGCGCAACAAGCGCGCGCTGCGCGGACGGGCCGGGCGAATGGAGGGCGGGCGCGGCAGCGGCCGTTCGGCCAAGGGCGTGGTGCGGCTGTGGGGGCGCCATGCCGTCGAGGCGGCGCTGAACAATCCCTTGCGCAGCTACCGCAAGCTGTGGGCGACGCGCGAGGGCGTGGCATCGCTGGACGGCGAACTGCCAGCCGACTTTCCGGTGGAATATGCGCAAGCCGCCGATCTTGGCCGGCTGGTCGCGCGCGACGCGCCGCATCAGGGGCTGGTGCTGGAATGCGATGCGCTGGACGAGGTTTTTCTCGAAGATGTGCTCGATGGCGAGTCAACCCAGCCGCTGGTGGTGCTCGACCAGGTGACCGATCCCCATAATGTCGGGGCCATTCTGCGTTCGGCCGCCGCCTTCGGCGCGCGCGCGGTGATCACCCAGGACCGGCATGCCCCGCCTGAATCGGGCGTGGTCGCCAAATCGGCGTCGGGCGCGCTTGAAACGGTGCCGTGGGTGCGGGTAGTCAACCTGGCCCGCGCACTGGAGGAAATCGCCAAGGCCGGCTACTGGCGCATCGGCCTGGCCGGACAAGGCGCATTGCCATTGAGCCAGGCCCTGCCGGTCGGCGCCGTGGCGCTGGTGGTCGGCGCCGAAGGCGAAGGCCTGCGCCACAATATCATCCAGCATTGCGACGCCATGGCCTATCTGCCGATCAGCGACACCATGGAGAGCCTGAACGTCTCCAACGCGGCGGCCATCGCGCTGTATGCGGTGGCAACACGCTGAATGCGGGCGGCATCGGCCCCGGATCAACGGGTCACATTATACTTCAATTGATCGTCGGTCAGCTGAAAGCCGACTATCACTTCGAAGGTTGCGCGGGCGACGGCTTCCTTCACGTCGGGCAGCGACAGCGGATCGATCGCGGCGTCGGCTTCGCCCGCCTTGCGCTTTTCGGTGATGCGCTTGCGGATGTCGGCGGGCAGGGTGGCCTCGGACTTGTCGATCAGGGTGCTGCCCTGGCCGGTGGCTTGTGCCCGATCCTGGCCATCGGCGAAGTTGATGGTGACCGTGCCAATGCGCTTGGCGATCACCGCAGTCGTACCGCGCACCACGGTAATATAGAACGGCAGCGTGACGCTGCGCGCGCCGTGGATGTCGGTGCGGCGGGCAAGAACTGCGAAGTTCACGGTGCTGCGGACCTTGTCGGAGGCAGGATCGCAGCTGCTGCGCACATCGGTCATCGCCGCGCTGACATCAATGGCGCCTGCTTCATGAGAAGCGGGGGCTTCCCGTGACGCCGGAGGTTGGAACAGGGTGATATCGCCGGTGTAATCGGCGATGCCGACCGCCGGACAGGCCGAGCGGACGGCGGTGATGCCCACGCCTTCATCGACGACGATGTCGCCGTGCGATTTGCATCCGGCCAGCGCGGCGCAGGCGATGGCGGCTAGGGAAAGGCTGGCCAGGGTGTGGCGAGCGCGATGTATCATCCTGGGCATCCTCGATTATGCTAAAGCCGCCCCCCGCATTTTCAAGTCAGCCCCCTTGGCTGACGACTCGGAAAATGCGGCACAAAAGGGCTAGGGCGGTTCCGTATTACGGAAACCGCCCTAGCGGGCCGCGTCGTGAAGCGCTAGAGGGCGCAATATGAATGCTCCCTTTCCCGCAACGGCGCCCGACGCCTCTGCCCGCCCGCCCCTGCGGCTGCTCATCGCCGCGCCGCGCGGCTTTTGCGCCGGCGTGGATCGTGCCATCGAAATCGTCGAACGCGCGATCGATAAATATGGTGCGCCGGTCTATGTGCGGCATGAAATCGTCCACAATCGCTTCGTCGTCGAAGGTCTTAAGGCCAAGGGCGCGATCTTTGTGGAGGAACTGGACGAGGTGCCCGACGGCGCCCCGGTGATTTTCAGCGCGCATGGCGTGCCCAAGGCGATCCCGGCGGCGGCGACCGCGCGTGGTCTGGACTGGCTCGATGCCACCTGCCCGCTGGTGAGCAAGGTGCACCGCCAGGCCGAACGCCAGCTGGAAGCCGGGCGCCACATCATCTTCATCGGCCACGAAGGCCATCCCGAAGTGATCGGCACCTTCGGCCAGGTGCCCGAAGGGACGATGACGCTGGTCGAGACTGTCGCGGATGTCGCCACGCTGAATTTTACCACGGCGGACGCGCTGGCGTTTTTGACGCAGACCACGCTGTCGGTCGACGACACGGCCGAGATCATCACCGCATTGCAGGCACGCTATCCGCAGATCAACGCGCCCAGGGCCGAGGATATCTGCTATGCGACCTCTAACCGGCAAGCGGCGGTCAAGGCGATCGCGCCCGATTGCGAGCTGCTGTTCGTGATCGGCGCCCCCAACAGCTCCAATTCGATGCGGCTGGTCGAAGTGTCCGACCGCTGCGGCACCCCGGCCAAGCTGGTTCAGCGGGCCAACGAAATCGACCCCGCCTGGCTGGACGGGGTCAATACGCTGGGACTGACGGCGGGGGCCTCGGCGCCGGAGTCGCTGGTGCGCGAAGTGATTGATTTCATCGCCACCTTTCGCGAGGTTTCGGAGGAAACGCTGATAACCGCCGAAGAGCACATGATCTTCAAGCTGCCGCGCCAGCTGACGAACTAGGCGCTGCGGCCATGGCGGTTTATACGCAGCTGGGCGGCGAGGTGCTGGCATCCCTGATCGCTGAATTCGACATCGGCGCGCTGGTTTCGGCCAAGGGCATCGCCGAGGGGGTGTCCAACAGCAACTGGCTGATCGACACCAGCGGCGGGGACGGCGGCGCGCGCTTTATCCTGACCATGTACGAACAACGCACCGAAGTGGCCGAACTGCCGTTTTTCCTTGGCCTGCTCGACCATCTCGCCGATCGCGGCTGCCCGGTGCCGCGCACCATCCACGATCGCGACGGCGCCGCTTACCGCGTGCTCGGTGGCAAGGCGGTGGCGCTGATCGAATTCCTGCCCGGGGTCAGCATCGATGCGGCGACACCGGAACAGGCCCGCGCGGTGGGCGCGGCGCTGGCACGGGTCCATCTGGGCGCGCGTGATTTTCCCGAGAACCGCACCAATGGCCTGGGCCTCGCGCAGTGGCGCCAGTTGCTGGCAGATTGCGGCGCCGATGGTCTGGCGACCATCGATCCGGCGCTGGTATCGCTGGTCGCGCGCGAACTCGCCATCGTGGCGGCGAACTGGCCTGCTGATCTGCCGCGCGGCATCATCCATGCCGATCTGTTCCCGGACAATGTCCTGATGCTGGGCAATAGGGTGACCGGGCTGATCGATTTCTACTTCGCCTGCACCGATATCATCGCTTACGATTTGGCGGTTGCCCATGCCGCGTGGAGCTTCGATGCCACCGGGCGCCATTTCGATGCGGCGGCATCTGCGGCGTTGCTGGCGGGGTATGATCGCATACGGCCGCTCGCTGTCGCAGAACGCGCCGCGCTGCCGCTGCTGGCGCGCGGCGCGGCGCTGCGCTTCCTGGCCACCCGCGCTTACGACTGGCTGCACACCCCTGCGGACGCCATGGTCACGCGCAAGGATCCGCTGGCCTTTGCCCGGCGGCTGGAATTCTACGCCGATTCCGCAAACGCAGGCGTATTTGCGGCGTGACGCGCAAACATGTCGAGATATTCACCGACGGCGCCTGCAAGGGCAACCCCGGCCCCGGCGGCTGGGGCGCGATCCTGCGGCTAGGCGAACATGAGAAGGAATTGTCCGGCGGCGAGCGGGCGACCACCAACAACCGCATGGAACTGACCGCCACCATCCGCGCCCTGACCGCGCTGACCGCGCCCTGCGATGTGACGCTGCACACCGACAGCCGCTACGTCATCGACGGCATCACCAAATGGATTTTCGGCTGGCAGAAAAACGGCTGGCGCAACGCCGCGAAAAAGCCGGTGCTGAACGAAGATTTGTGGCGCGAGTTGATCGCTGCCAGCCATCCGCATACGATCACCTGGCAATGGGTGAAGGGCCACGCCGGCCACCCGGAGAACGAACGCGCGGATCGGCTGGCGAGCGATGCGGCGGTGGCGGCGGGGCGGCGGCCTTGACTCCCCTCCCGCAGGCGGGAGGGGAATGCGTATGCGCTTACTCGAACCGATTTGGGCGGTAGGGTGCCGGATCAACCGTACCCTCGGCTTGCCTCGACACCAACCCCGCCGTCAGCCGCGCCGCCGCTGGGGCGGTCTGGATGCCGAAGCCGCCCTGCCCGGCAAACCAGATGAAGCGCGGTGCGCGCGGGTCTGGCCCGTATACCGGGAGGCGGTCGGGGGCGAAGCTGCGCAGGCCCGCCCAGCGGTGTTCGACGCGCTCGATCCGCCAATCCACCACGGTTTCCAGCCGGGCGATGGCGCGCGCGACATCCAGTTCGTCGGCGGCGGCGTCGCAGGGGGGGCTGGGAACCTCGTCATGCGGGCTCAGCCACAAGCGGCCGCTCTCCGGCTTGAAATAGAATTGCTCGGCCAGGTCCAGCACCAGCGGCAGCCCCGGAGGCGGCTCGGGGGTGCAGCGCAGTTGCGCCATCGTGCGGCGCAAGGGGGTGATGCCGACCGGGCGGACGCCGGCCAGCCGCGCGATGTCGTCCGCCCAGGCTCCGGCAGCGTTCACCAGGCGATCGGCGGTGAGCACGCGGCCATCCCCCAGCGTCAGGCGCCAGCCATCGCGGCGCGGCTCGGCGGCGGTCAATCCCGCCCCGCACAGCAGTTGCACGCCACCGCGCCGCGCCGCCGCCAGATAATGCTGATGCAGCGCCGCCACGTCGATGTCGCAGCAACTCGGCTCCAGCACGCCGGCGGTCCAGCCGGGGCGCAGGCCGGGGATGCGCGCCGCCACATTGCTGCGCTCGAGCAGTTCCATCTGCACGCCAAGCGCAGCGAAGCGTTTGGCAAAGCGCGCCAGGTCAGCTTCCTGCCCGGCCCGCGCGATGGTCAGCGCACCGCGCGGCGTGAGAAAGCCCTGCTCGCGCAGGAACGGCCCGGAGGCGGTGGTCAGCGGTTGCACCCCCGGGCCGCCATAGCTTTCGGTCCAGAATGCGGCGGACCGCCCGGTGGCGTGGTAGCCCGGCGCGGCTTCGGCTTCGACCAGCACCACGCGCGCGCCAACTGCCGCCAGTTCCGCGGCCAGCGAGGCGCCCGCCATGCCGGCGCCGATCACGGCAAAATCGCAAGCTGAAGTGGGCGTCATGATCAGCCCGGGGGTTGCCGTTCCGGCGCCACGCGGTCAAGGAACGCGTCGATCGCGCCCATCGCGACATCGCGCACCGCATCGACCTCGCGCAGCACCTCATGCGCCGCCTCGGCCCCGAAGCTGAGCAGTTCGGCGCGCGGCAGCCGTTTGGCGGCACGCGCGATCGCCGGGTAGCTGACCAGTTGATCGGCGCGCGTGCCGATCAGCAGCACCGGGATGGTCACCCTTTCCAGCCGGCCCGGTTGTTCCAGCAGGCGTATCGAGGCCAGCGCGCTGGCCAGCCAACCCCAGCTGGGCGAACCCATCCGCAAGTCCGGGCGTTGTTCGCGCCACCATGCTTCATCGGAAAAGCGTGCCGCATCATGGGTCAGCAGCAGCATGCGTTCGTCCTGATAGCCGGGTTTTTCATTGTCGGGCCAGGCCGGGCGGCGGGGATCGCCCAGCCGCGCCATGATCTGGGCGAACCTGTGCAACGGCGCGTGCGGCAGGCCCAGCATCAGCATGCCCAGCATCGGCACCGACAGCACCAGCGCATCGGGCAGCACCACGCGCTCGGCCACCGCCCGCAGCGCGAGATGGCCGCCCATCGAATGCGCCACCACCACATGTGGCCCCGGCGTCTGCGCCTGCCAGCCGGCCCAGAACGCCGCCAGATCGGCGACCCAGGCGCCGAAATCGTCGATATGCCCGGTGCGATCGTCGCGGCCCGCGCGACCCGACAAAGCCTGCCCGCGCCAGTCCAGCGCGGTAACCAACCACCCCTGCCCATGCCACTGACCCAGGCTTTCGACGTATTTTTCGTAGCAATCGCCCCGGCCCGGCACGAACAGCAGCGAACCGCGCGGGGGGTGATCGCCGGGAACCGCCATGTCGATGCGGCGAATAGCCTGGCCGTCGGGCGCGATCCAGGTGGTTTCCAGCGCGCCCGGCGGCAGCGCGCGGCGGTCGATTTTCGCGCCCATCATCCTTTCGGTTCTGTCCTCAAATCCGGTTACGAATTCATAAGCTGTGTCCGCTAATCCTCGTGAAAAGGGGTCGGCGATGCATGCTCACGGGTTTTCGTACGTTCTGCTCGCGGGCTTGGCAATGGCGCTGCTGGCGGCGGCGTTGACCGATCTGCGCCGCCGCCGGATCGCCAACGGACTCAACGCATCGATTGCGCTGGCAGCGCCGCTGTTCTGGTGGGCCGTCGGCCTCGGCTGGCCGGCCATCAGCCTGCAATTGGCGGTGGCCGCGGCAAGCTTCGCAGTGCTGTGCGGGCTGTTTGCGCTGCGTGCCATGGGTGGCGGCGATGTCAAGCTGCTGACCGCGCTGGCGCTGTGGATCAGGCCCGACCGGTTTGCCCATCTGCTGATCGTGATGGCACTGCTGGGCGGGTTCCTGACCGTGGCGACCGCCGGCTGGCACGTCACGCGGCGCCGGCAAGGGCGGATCGCGGTTCCCTATGGCATGGCGATCGCCGGGGCCGGGCTGTGGATCCTGGGCACCGATTACCTGCCGGGTCTGTAGTCCCCCGGTCAGGGCTGCCGGCAAAATATTAACCACTTTCCGCCAGGTCTCAGGGATAGCCGCAGTCACATCTCGGGATTCCCATAACCATGGACAAAAGGAAGTTGATGCTGCTGCTGGGCGCGATGGTTATCGCGCTGGGGTCCGCTCTGGCGGCGCGCAGCATGATGTCGGTCCGTGCCGCGCCGGTGGTACCGGTCGCCGCGACGGTAGCGACCGGCCCGCGCGTGCTGGTGGCGCAACGCGCCCTGCCGGTCGGCACGATCATCACCCCCGATGCGGTCGCCTTTCAGGCGTGGCCGCGCGACATGGTGCAGAATGCCTATTTCCTGGACGGCACGACCGACCGGACCAAGCTGATCGGCACGGTGGTGCGTGATCCCGTCACCGCCGGCCAGCCGCTGACGCAAGGCGCGCTGGTCACGCCGGGCGATCGCGGGTTCCTGGCTGCTGCGCTGGGCCCCGGCATGCGTGCGGTCACCATTGCGGTAACCGACTTGTCGGGGGTCGCCGGCTTCATTTTTCCGGGCGATCACATCGACATCATGCTGACCCAATCGGTCAAATCGCCCAATCAGCAAGACCCGAACGCCTTGCCGCTGGCCATCACCGAAACCGCGCTGCGCGATCTGCGCGTGCTGGCCACCGACCAGACTACGGAAACCGAGGTCGCGCCGGGCGGCAAGAGCCTGGTCAAGACCGCACATGACGTGACGCTGGAAGTGACCCCGCGCATTGCGGAAAAGATCGAGGTTGCCCAGACACTGGGGACGCTGAGCCTGGCCCTGCGTTCGCTGGCCGACAACCAAGTCGAGCAGGACCAGGCAACCGCCAGTGGCAAGCCGCCAGCCACGCCGCGAACCATTATCGGTACTGCTGTCCGTCCGGCTGAAGGCGCAACCACGTACTCGACCGGCGGTGACGTATCGCGCTTTGCGCGTCGCAGCCTGCCGGCAGCGGGTCGTGCCCGCAGCCCGGTTCCCGCCAATACGGGGCCGATCGGCCCGATGGTGAAAGTGGCGCGCGGCAATGCCGAAACCGCGGTGCCGATCGGCAACAATCCGGCCGCCCGGATGCGGGGATTATCCGGCATGGGCGGGCCGCCCGGCGGAATGCAGCCGATGCAAACGCCACTGGTCGGAGGACAATAACATGCGGTCCATAAATCTGCGAAATGGCACGGCGTGGCTGGCAATTGCCGCCGCCGCGACGATCGGCGCGGCTGCTGCGGCTCAACCTCGACCGGCGCCGGCCCGCCATCGTCCCGCCGCGCCCGCGCCATGGCGTGGCATGACGCCGCGCACTGCGCCGCTGGCGGTCGGTACGCAGCGCCCCACGCATGATGTGCTGCTGTCGCTCGGCGAAGGCGAATTGGTCACCCTGCCCGTGCCCGTGGCCAGCGTGTGGACCTCCAATCCCGAAGTCGCCGATGTATATGTCGATAATGCGCGCCAGATCCATTTGTACGGAAAATCCGCCGGCGAAGCCACGGTGTTTGCCTCAACTGCCGGCGGCGCGGTTGCCTACGCCGCCAGGATCCGCGTCGGCCAGAACATCAGCTCGCTCGACCGGGTGCTGAAGCTGGCGATGCCCGATGCCGATGTCACGGTGACGATCGTCGGCCAGTTCGCCATGCTGACCGGCACCGTCGCCTCGCCCGAAGACAGCGCCGAGGCGGCCAGACTGGTGCTCGTGGCGCTGAACCCCGGCATCAAGCCCAGCGAGAGCGCCACCGCCAAAATCGGCATCATCAACCGGCTGCGGACCGCCGTGCCGCTGCAGGTCAATCTGCAAGTGCGGATCGCCGAGGTCAGCCGGTCGCTGGCGCGCACGCTCGGCAGCAACCTCGCCACGATTTCCAACGGCGGCAGCGGCTTCCAGTTCGGCGTCGGCCAGGGCCGTTCGGGTTATTACAACGGATTTCATCCCGGCGCCGCGCTCGCCGGAAACGGCACGGTGACCCAGCCAATCTACACGCCGCCCTGCACCGCAGCGACCTGCGCGCCGAGCTATCAGATACCGGGCACGGGCATCAATCCGATCGCCGGCGGGACCACGCTGGCCGCTGCGGGCAAGCTGCTGGGCCTCAATGTCCTGGCCGCGCTCGATCTGGGCGAAACCGTGGGCCTGGTGACGACGCTGGCGCAGCCCAATTTGACCGCCGTATCCGGCGAGACCGCCGAATTCCTGGTCGGCGGCGAATTCCCCATCCCGATGTCGCAAGGGCTGGGCGCGGTCAGCATCGATTACAAGAAATATGGCGTCAGCCTGTCGTATACCCCGATCGTGCTGGCCGACGGGCGGATTTCGCTGCGGGTTCGCCCGGAAGTGTCCGAATTGTCCAGCCAGGGCGCGGTAACGCTCAACGGCTTTACCGTTCCGGCGCTGACCGTGCGCCGCGCGGAAACCACGGTGGAACTGGGGTCCGGGCAAAGTTTCATGATCGCCGGCCTGCTCAGCAATTCGGCGTCGAACACGATCCAGCGGATGCCCGGCGCGGCCGACTTGCCGGTGCTGGGCGCCTTGTTCAAATCGACCAATTTTCAAAAGAACGAAACCGAGCTGGTGATCGTGATCACCCCCTACCTGGTGACGCCGGTCAACGACCGCGAGGTGAGGCTGCCCACCGATGCGGTCAAGAGCCCCAGCATCATCCAGCAGGTGCTGGGCAACATGGTCAGCGACGGCACCTCCCAAACCGAGCGCCCGCTGCCGACATCGCGCGCCGATCCGGCGGAGACTCCCGGGGCCGGACAGCTGACGCCGCCGTCATCCGCCGGCAAAACCACCGCGCGAGCGGGCGGCGCACCGGGTTCGGCCCCCGGCTTCAACCTGAACTGAGCGAGGTCACATGATGCGTCCTTCGATGATCCGCAACGCGCGCCGGGCGGGTGGAATGGTCCTTGGCCTGATCCTGGCCGCACCGCTGTGCGGCTGCGACACCATGCCCGATAACCGCCTGCTCGACAGCGTCCATCAACCGGTCGTCGAACACAGCCGGTATCAACTCGACCTGACGTCCGGCCCCGACGGGCTGTCCCCCGTCGACCAGGGCCGCCTGGACGGCTGGTTCGGCGCACTGGGCCTGCGCTATGGCGACCGGATCGCGATCGACGATCCGCTGGGCAGCCCGCAGACCCGCGCCGTGGTGAAAAGCGCCGCCGCGCGCTATGGCCTGCTGATCGGCCCGGCCGCACCGACCGGCCAGCGTCTGGTCGACGCCGGCATGGTACGGATCATCGTCCTGCGCGCCACCGCCGGCGTGCCGCATTGCCCCGACCTGGCGACCCGGTCGGAATCCAATTTCAACAATGGCACCAGCAGCAATTACGGCTGCGCGGTCAACAGCAATCTCGCCGCGATGGTCGCCAATCCCGACGATCTGCTGACCGGCGCGCACGGCCAGACCATGACCACCGCCGATGCCGCCGCCAAGGCGATCTGGATGCATCAGGCCGCGAACCCGACCGGCCAGGCCGGGGTGACGAAAAACAGCACCAACTAAGGCGCCGATATCATGAATGCTCCCTGGAAAACCGGTGCGATCCTCGGCCGCGACACCTTCGCCGCGTTTCTGTGCGACGAGGCTTCGCTCGAAGTGCTGCGCCCGGTCACCGCCGACCTGGGCTGGGCGCCGGAGAAATGCCACAAGGGGGGCCTGCGCGGCGCGGTGCAATCGCTGTCGATCACCTCCAGCCCCAACATCCTGATGGTCGACCTGTCCGACAGCGGCGACCCGCTGACCGACATCAACGCGCTGGCCGAAGTATGCGAACCGGGCACGGTGGTGATCGCGGTCGGCCAGGTCAACGACGTGCGCCTGTATCGCGACCTGCTGGCCAGCGGCATCCATGATTATCTGCTCAAGCCGCTGTCACCGGGCCAGTTGCGCGATACGCTGAGCCAGGCGCAGGCGATTGTTTCGGCCCCCCGGCACCAGGATGTCGCATCGACCAAGAAACACATGGCCGTCGCGGTGATCGGCACGCGCGGCGGCAGCGGCGCCTCCACAATCGCCACTTCGCTGGCCTGGCTGTGCAGCACCGGGCAAAAGCTGCCGACCGCGCTGCTCGACCTCGACATCCACTTCGGCACCGGCGCGCTTGCGCTGGACCTGGAGCCAGGGCGCGGGCTGACCGACGCGATCGAGAACCCCGGCCGTATCGACGGCCTGTTCATCGAGCGCGCGATGATCCGGGCCAACGACAAGCTGTCGATCCTGTCCGCAGAAGCCCCGATCAACGTCCCGTTGATGACCGATGGCGCCGCTTTCCTGCAATTGAAGGAGGAGTTGCGCGCGGCCTTCGAGATGACGGTGATCGACCTGCCGCGCAATATGCTGATCAATTTTCCCCAGCTGCTCAATGATGTCGCCGTGGTCGTGCTGGTCACCGAACTGACGCTCGCCGCCGCCCGTGACACCATCCGCATCCTGTCCTGGCTCAACGGCCATGTCGCGCTGGCCGAGACGGTCGTGGTGGCCAACAAGGTCCACTCGGCCCAGTCCGAAATCTCGCGGGGGGATTTCGAAGCGACGATCGAGCGCCGGATCGATTTCATCCTGCCCTGCGAACTCAAGTCGGCCACCCATGCCGCCAAGCTGGGGCAGACGTTTGCCGAGGCCAACCGCACCAGCCCCGCCGGCGCGGCACTGCGCCAGCTGGCCGAGCATGTGCACGGCATCGGCCAGACCGATGAGGCCGCCCCGGCACCCGGACCTGCGGACAGGAAATCCCTGCTGGGCAAGATCGACATCAAGGCGATGCTGACGAAGCGGGACAAAGGCGCGGTCGCGACATGAAGCGGCGGCGGGTTCGTCATCCTGACGGAAGTCAGGATCCATTCGCACAGGCTTACGGCGAAAGGCGATACGGCGCCGGCAGCGCACCTGATGGCGTATCGCCCTCCATCCGACATCTGCGCGGAATGGATCCTGACTTCCGTCAGGATGACGAATCCGGTTGGACCTGAGCGATGGACCCGATCCAGATTCTGCTGGTTGCCCTGTCGCTGGCCGGGGTGGCTGCGCTGCTGGCCGTGGCGTTCATCGGCACCTCGCCCGCCAAACAGGCCGCGCGCCGGTTGCAAGCCGTGCGCCTGCGCCATTCCGACAGCACACGCGACAAGGTCGAGGCACAATTGCGCAAGGCGGTGGCATCGCGCGCGCCGCGCATGCATGCCATTGCCGGATCGAGTTCGCACCGCGCGGCGCTGCATCTGCGCCTGCATCGCACCGGCAAGGGCTGGACCCTGGCTCAGTATGGCTATGCCTCGGCGGGGCTGGGCGCGCTGGTGATGGCGCTGGTCATGCTCGGGAGCGGATCGTTGCTGCTGGCATGCGGCGTCGCCCTGACGGTCGCGCTGGGCCTGCCGCACATGGTGGTGGGCCGCCTGATCAAGCGGCGCCTCATGGCCTTTACCAGCAAATTCCCGGACGCCATCGAGTTGCTGGTGCGCGGGTTGCGTTCGGGCCTGCCGGTCAGCGAAACGCTGGGCATCGTCTCGACCGAAATTCCGGGGCCGGTTGCCCAGGAGTTCAAGCTGGTGACCGAACGGATGAAGATCGGGCGGACCATGGAAGATGCCCTGCAGGACACCGCCGACCGGCTGAACATGGCCGAATTCAACTTCTTCTGCATCACCCTGGCGATCCAGCGCGAAACCGGCGGCAATCTGGCCGAGACGCTGGCCAACCTGGCCGAAGTGCTGCGCAAACGCGCGCAGATGAAGCTGAAAATCCGCGCGATGAGCTCTGAATCCAAGGCTTCGGCCTATATCATCGGCGCGCTGCCGTTCATCGTGTTCGGCCTCGTCTACTGGTCGAACCCCAAATATCTCAGCGGATTTTTCAGCGATCAGCGGCTGATCGTCGCCGGGCTAGGCGGGCTGACGTGGATGTCGATCGGCGTCTTCATCATGGCCAAGATGATCAATTTCGAAATCTGAGTAGGGAGGAACCAGCCATGTTCGACACGCCCTCCGGCCCCACCCTGTTTGGCATCAACGTCATCCATATGGCGACGATCCTCTCCGCGCTCGCCGCGCTGGCCGTGGCGGTGGCGATTTACGCCGCAATCACCGTGCGCGATCCGATGCAGAAACGCGTCAAGGCGCTGAACGAACGCCGCGAGCAGCTGAAAGCCGGCATCGTCTCGAATTCGCCCAAACGCCGCGCGCAACTGGTCCGCAAGAACGACACCACCGAATGGATGCGCGGGCTGCTCGGCCGCCTGCAAGTGCTGCAGGACAGCCAGATTGCCACCGTGCAGCAAAAGCTGGCGCAGGCCGGCATCCGCAAGAAGGAATGGGCCGTCGCGGTGATCTTCACCCGCATGGTCGCCCCCGTGGTGCTGGGGCTGACGGTCGCGGCGATCGTCTATTGGGCCGATTATTTCCCCGCCTGGGGCAGCATGAAACGCTTCATGGCCTTCGCCGCCGCCGTCGGCCTGGGCTACAAGGCGCCCGAAATCTACATTTCCAACATCAGCACCAAACGCACGCACGCCATCCGCAAGGGCCTGCCCGACGCGCTCGACCTCCTGGTGATCTGCGCCGAAGCCGGGCTGACCGTGGATGCCGCCTTCAACCGCGTCGCCAGGGAACTGGGCCGCGCCTACCCCGAACTCGGCGACGAATTCGCCATGACCGCGATCGAACTGGCTTTCCTGCACGAACGCCGAAATGCCTTCGAAAACCTGGCCTATCGCGTCAATCTGGAATCGGTGCGCGGCGTCGTCACCACCATGATCCAGACCGAACGCTACGGCACTCCGCTCGCTTCCGCCCTGCGCGTGCTTTCCGCCGAATTCCGCAACGAACGCATGATGCGCGCAGAAGAAAAAGCCGCCCGCCTGCCCGCGATCATGACCGTGCCGCTGATACTGTTCATCCTGCCGGTGCTGTTCGTGGTCATTCTCGGCCCGGCCGCCTGCGCGATTTCGGACGGGTTCCTGAACAGCAAGAAGTGAAGAAGAAGGTTCAACGGGCAGCACGACCTGACTCCCCTCCCGCCTGTGGGAGGGGAACAGGAAGCGCGAGATGCTATGGCAGGCTGTTCAATAATTCCCGAGCAAATTCCGTCAACGTATCGTCGCGCGCGCCCATGATCACCACGCGGTCGCCGGTGCGGGCGATGGCAGCGATGTGGGCTGCGCAGGCGGCGCGCGTGGGCAGGTAGCTGGCCGAGACACTGCCCGCAGCGGCAATCAGGCGCACGATGCGCTCGCTGCCCTGGCTGCGGTCCACGGTGCCGCCGAAATAGACCGGATCGCACAGCATCACCTGATCGTCGCGGCCGAGCCGGTCGGCGAACACTTGCGCCAGTTCGGCGCCCATCTGGCGCAGCGGGCCATAGCCGTGCGGCTGGAAAAAGGCGATGACGCGGCCGGGGTGGGCCTTCAGCGTGGCCAGGGTGGCGGCGACCTTGTCGGGGTTATGGCCGAAATCGTCGATCACGGTGATGCCGCCGGGGCTGGTGCCCAGGATGTCGAAGCGCCGGGCCAGCCCGAGGAAAGAGCCCAGCGCCGCCGCGGCATCGGCAACCGGCACGCCGGCCGCGTTGGTGCCGGCGATCGCCGCCAGGGCATTGGCCAGATTGTGGCGACCGGGGGTTTGCAGCGCGAGCGAGAAGGTTGCGCCAACGCGCCGGTCGATCAGCGTGGCGGCCAGGCCGGTCGGTCGTTCGCCGATGGTTCCGGCCACGACGCCGATCATCGCGTCGCGGTTGTCGATCGCAAAGCTGACCAGTCGACGCGCGCGTGGTGCCAGCGCGGCGCTTTCGGCATCGTCGAGATTGACCGCTGCGATCTCGGCCCGGCCAAGAAAATCGCCGAACAGATCGCGCAATTCTGGCAGGCTCTTGTGATCCAGGCTGACATTGCCCAGCACCGCGACCCGCGGCTGGTACAAGGTGATCGAACCGTCGCTTTCATCGACTTCGGACACGAAATACTCCGATTCACCGACGCGGGCGCTGGCAAACGGCGCGTCCGGGGCGACGAAATTCTTCATCACCGCGCCGTTCATGATCGTGGGGTCGCGGCCCGCCTGGGTCATGATCCAGCCGGCCATGCCGGTCACGGTGCTCTTGCCGCTCGTGCCGCCGATGGCGATGCCGGTCGTGGCGGCGTTGAACAGCGCGGCAAGCAATTCGGCGCGGCTCATGCGCGGGCAGCCGAGGGTGTGCGCCCGCTGCACTTCGGGCACGGTGTCCTCCACCGCCCCCGAAGCGACCAGCGTTTGTGCGGCGCTGGCAATGCCGCTGCCGTCCTGCGGGAACAGTTCGCAGCCCAGGCTTTCCAGCCACGCGAATTTTTCGGGCGTGCGCCCCTGATCGCGGCTGCGGTCCGAACCGGCCACCTCGGCCCCCCGCCCCCGCAGGATCAGCGCCAGCGGCAACATCCCCGACCCGCCGATGCCGCAGAAGAACCAGGGGTGAGCGGTCAGGGCGGCCGGAGCGAAAGCAGTCATGCCTGCGCGGTATGCGTCTTTTCCCCGCAACTCAACCGCGCGGATTTACGCCGTATCAAAAGCGGTTAAACAGGCAAGGTGACTATCCGCATCGCCATTTGCGCCCCCGCTACCCCGATCACGCGCGATGATGCGGCGCGCGTGCTGGCGCTGGCGGTTGCGGAGTTTCCCGTGTCGCTGCATTTCCACGAGCAATGCTTTGCGAGCGAAGGGCATTTCGCGGGCGCCGACGCGATGCGGCTGGCGGCGTTTCTCGATTGCGCCAATGATGCTGCGTTCGATGCGGTGTGGTTCGCGCGTGGCGGTTATGGCTCGAACCGGATCGCGCAGGACGCCATTGCCCGACTGGGCCCGGCGGCGGCAAACAAGGCGTGGCTCGGCTATTCCGACCTGGGCTATCTGCTGGCCGGCCTGTACCGCGCCGGAGTCGGCCGCCCGGCGCATGGCCCGATGGTGGCGGATGGCCGCCGCGCGGATGGCGATGCCGCCTTGCGCCGCGCGCTCGGCTGGTTAGGCGGCGATCGTGTGGGTGTGGAAGGCGGACTCGACTCCCGCCCAACCGTGGCCTTCAACCTGATGACACTGGCGATGCTGTGCGGCACGCCATTGATGCCCGACCTGACTGGCCATGTCGTGCTGGTCGAAGAGGTGTCCGAGCATTCATACGCGGTCGACCGGTCGTTCTTTCATGTGACCGCGCATTTGGGCGGAGTAGCCGGATTGCGGTTGGGCCGGGTTAGTGAAGTGCCCGTGAATGACCGCGAATTTGGCGGGGATGCCGAAGACATAGCTCGTTTCTGGTGCGCACGGCATTCGATTCCCTATCTGGGCCGCGCCGACATCGGTCACGACAGCGACAACCGGATCGTGCCCTTCGGTGCCTGAAAGGCTTGTACATGGGGCTGGTCAGGGTTAGCTGCGCGTCGCATTGGATCAACCCGGCAGCCAAGCCGGACATGGAGAGGGTTCGCAAGCCATGCGCGCATTCGTTTTTCCCGGACAAGGCAGCCAGAAGGTCGGCATGGGCCGGGAACTGGCGCAAGCCAGTACCGCCGCGCGCGCCGTGTTCGAGGAAGTCGACGACGCGCTGGGCCAGAAGCTGTTCCGGATGATGATCGAAGGCCCGGAGGACGCGCTGCTGCTGACCGAGAATGCCCAACCGGCGATCATGGCGCATGCCATCGCGGTGTTGCGGGTGCTCGAAATCGAAGGCGGCATCGCGCTGGCCGAGAAAGCCGATTTCGTCGCGGGGCACAGCCTGGGCGAATATAGCGCATTGTGCGCGTCAGGCGCCTTCTCGCTCGCCGATACCGCGCGGCTGCTGAAATTGCGCGGTCAGGCGATGCAGGCAGCGGTGCCACTGGGCGTGGGCGGAATGGCGGTGTTGCTGGGCGCGGATGTGGAAAAGGCGACAGCACTGGCCGAGGCCGCGGCGCAGGGCGAAATCTGCACCGTGGCCAACGACAACGACCCCGGGCAAGTGGTCATATCGGGCCATGCCGGCGCGATCGCCCGCGCTTGCGCCATGGTCAAGGATTTCGGCATCAAGCGCGGCATGGTGCTGCCGGTATCGGCGCCGTTCCATTGCCCGCTGATGCAACCCGCCGCCGACGCCATGGCCGAGGCGCTGGAAAAAACCCCGCCCGGCGCATTGCGCGTCGCACTGTTCGCCAATGTTACTGCCGCCGTCACGAGCGACCCCGCCGAGGTCCGGCGTCTGCTGGTCGAGCAGGTCACCGGCCGGGTCCGCTGGCGCGAGACGGCGGTGGCCATGCAGGCGGCGGGGGTCGAGCGGGTAGTGGAACTGGGCGCGAAGGTGCTGGGGCCGATGATCACCCGCTCCGCACCCGATTTGACCGTGACAAGCGTAGTCGGGATGACCGATATCGAGGCATTGGTTAAGGAACTTTAGCGTCAAGGAGCTGTGAGCATGTTCGATCTGACCGGAATGACCGCGCTGGTGACCGGAGCCTCGGGCGGGATCGGCAGCGCCATAGCGCGGTCGTTGGCGGCGCAAGGCGCGCGGCTCGCGGTGTCGGGCTCGAACGCGGGCAAGTTGCGTGCGTTTCGCGACGAGCTGGACGAGCACACCCCGCAACATCTGCAGGAAGTCGATCACGTGGCCATCACCTGCGACCTGGCCAACCCGGAAGGGGTCGAAAAGTTGGTCCCGGCGGCGCTGGATTCGCTGGGCAAGCTCGACATTTTAGTGAACAACGCCGGCATTACCCGCGACAATCTGGCGATGCGGATGAAGGACGAGGAATGGGATGCGGTGATCCGCATCGATCTGGAGGCCGCGTTCCGGCTGATGCGCGCCGCTTCAAAACCGATGATGAAGGCGCGCTTTGGCCGGATCATCACCATCACCAGCGTGGTCGGCGCGACCGGCAACCCCGGCCAGATCAATTATGCCGCGGCCAAGGGCGGGCTGACCGCCATGTCCAAGTCGCTGGCGCAGGAACTGGCGAGCCGCGGGATCACCGTCAATTGCGTCGCCCCCGGCTTCATCCGCACCGCCATGACCGAGGTTTTGCCCGACGCCCAGAAAATCGCGCTGAACGCGCGCATTCCGATCGGCCGGATGGGCGAAGCCGACGAGATCGGCGCTGCGGTGGCTTATCTCGCCAGTCGCGAGGCCAGCTACGTCACCGGCCAGACGATTCACGTCAATGGCGGCATGGCGATGTTCGGCTGACCGGCTCTTTTCCCCCTCCTCTTTGGAGGAGGGGCCAGGGGTGGTGCCTTTCTTCTGACGCAACGCTAGATCAGGAAGAGAGACACCACCCCCAACCCCCTCCTCTGAAGAGGAGGGGGCTTCAGGTTCGGACCATTGTTGTGCGGTATAAGCCCGCAAGCTGCGGATTTATCCCCAGTTTCACCCGCAGCAGCGCAGCTAGTGCTTGCCGCCAGCGCCGCCCCCGTTAAGGAAGATGGTCCGAATTGGCTGTCGGCTGGTCGATTCCGACCGCCGGCGCCACCCTTGCGGGGCAACATCTGGGCGTGGGACGAATATGAAGGCCACCATCGAACGCGCGACCCTGCTGCGCTGCCTCAGCCACGTGCAATCCGTGGTCGAGCGGCGCAATACCATCCCGATCCTGTCCAACGTCCTGATCGAGGCGGCAACGGACAATACCGTGCGGATCATGGCCACCGACCTCGACCTGCAAGTAGTGGAGAGCATGGCGGCGGTCAGCGTGGACAGCCCCGGGGCGATCACCGTTTCGGCGCATCTGCTGTTCGACATCGCGCGGAAATTGCCCGACGGCAGCCAGGTCAGCCTGGATGCTGCCGACAACCGGATGGTGGTGAAGGCCGGACGCAGCCGGTTCTCGCTGCCCACCCTGCCCCGCGACGATTTCCCGGTGATTGTCGAGGGCGATCTGCCGACCAGCTTTGAACTGCCCGCCGCCACGCTGGCCCAGCTGATCGATCGCACCCGCTTTGCGATTTCGACCGAGGAAACGCGCTATTATCTCAACGGTATTTTCCTGCACGTCGCCGAGGACGAACTGAAGGCGGCGGCTACCGATGGCCACCGCCTCGCCCGCTATACGCTGGCGCGCCCGGACGGCGCTGAGGGCATGCCCGATGTGATCGTGCCGCGCAAATGCGTCGCCGAATTGCGCAAGCTGCTGGAAGAATCTCAGGATACCGCGGTGCTGATCGATCTGTCGGTGTCCAAAATCCGCTTCACCCTGGGCGGCCAGAGCGGCGTCGTGCTGACCAGCAAGCTGATCGACGGTACTTTCCCCGACTACAACCGCGTCATTCCGACCGGCAACGACAAGCTGCTGCGGCTTGATCCCAAATCGCTGTACCAGGGCGTGGACCGTGTCGCCACCATCGCCACCGAAAAGACCCGCGCCGTAAAGATGACGCTGGAACCCGACCGGGTGACCCTGTCGGTCACCTCGCCCGACAACGGCACCGCCGCCGAGGAAGTCCCCGCCGACTACAAGGCCGCCGGCTTCGAAATCGGCTTCAATGCCAATTATCTGAAAGACATCCTGGGGCAGATGGAGGGCGACACGGTGGAACTCCACCTCGCCGACGCCGGCGCGCCAACGCTGATCCGCCAGGACGAGAAAAGCCCGGCACTGTATGTGCTGATGCCGATGCGGGTTTGAAAACCTCCCCCTCTTCGGACGGGGGGGCGGGCGGCGTGAGTTGCGATCACTGCGCATGGATTGAATTCGGCAGCAGACACCATGGCGGATGATCCCGAAGGTGAAGGACTGCGCCGGATGGCCGAGCATCGTGGCCTTAAGCTCGTGAAATCGCGCCGACGCAAAGCCGGCGTCGGCGATTACGGGATGTTCGGCTTGAGCGATGCATCCGGCAAACCGCTGCTGGGCATCGGCGACGATGGCCTGACTGCCAGCCCCCGGGACATCGCAGAATATCTGCGCGCTGGCACACTGGGAAACTGGCAGGAATCGGCGAACTCCGCGCCCGACCGACCCGCACCCAAACCGCAACCGTCGTCGAAAGCTGCCGCGCCGGTCAAGCCGAAGGCGCGAGCCAGGCCCGATCGCCCGCAGCGCAGGCCGGCGCCCGCCCCGAAAGTTGCCCCTGCCCCCGAACCTCGACTGGTGGTTCGCCACGCCGGATCATCCGATGCCGATGCCATCGCCAGGCTGCTGAAGCATCTGGGCGGCACCGCTATCGACGGCGAGACGGCTCGGCGAAATCTTGCGGCGACCAGACGGGCCGGTGGCGGATTGCTGCTTGCAGAATTGGGCGAACCCATCGCCTGTTGCGGTTGGGCCGTCGTGCAGACCGTCCAGCGCGGGCCCATCGGGCGCATCACCATGGTCTTCGTCGCCAGGGATCACCGCCAAAAAGGCATCGCCAGCCAATTGCTTGCCGCCGCTGAACTGGCACTGGCCGGCAAAGGCTGCGCGATTGTCGAGGCAATGAGCGACATCCAGATTGCCAACGCACACAATTTCTTCCGCGCCTTGAAGTTTGAACAAACGAGCTACCGGTTCACCCGAAAGCTGGTGGCTCCGACCTGACGACTACTTGCCGTCGTATCCGCCTAATTACTCCGTCCCTGTTATTTGGGTTGTCTTGTCGCAAGAAGCGGATATTGTTGGCGCAATTGGGGAAGGCGGGGCCGGGGCATGGCTACGATAGAACAAACTAAGCCATTGCCGGCAGTATCCGACGATCCGGTGACCGCGCGCCGCCAGCTGCTGGAGTCGCACGACATCGACCTGGGCGATCTGGCGCCGGGGCAACTGGGCATTGCTTTTTCCGGCGGCGGCATCCGCAGCGCCACGATCTCGCTGGGCGTCGCCCAGGCCCTGGCCAGGAAAGATCGGCTGCTCGATTTCGACTATATGTCGACGGTGTCGGGTGGCGGGTACTTCGGCAGTTTCCTGCGCAGCCTGTTCCTGCCCCAATCCGCGCGCGGCAGCGACGCCGTGCTGGATCAGGCAGCTTCCAGCTCGGACGATACAAGATTCGCGCTGGAGGTGCTGAAATCCGAGCCCGACGCGACCACGACCAGCGGCGGCACGATGACCAATCCGATCCGCTGGCTGCGCGAAAACAGCCGGTACCTCGCGCCTGCCGGGCCCACCGACTATGCGGTGGCGGCGACCTACATCGTTCGCAACTGGCTGGCGATGCTGTTCGTCTTTGCACTGCCCACCTTGCTGTTTTTCATGGGCCTGCACGGGCTCGTGCATGGGGTGGTCGGCGGGCATGGTTCATGGCGACCGCCGCATGTCGGATTTTACTTCAGCATCCTCATCCTGATCCCCGCGCTGCTGCTGATCGTCAGCCTGTTGCTGGGCGTGGCAAATTGGTTGACGGTTTTTACCGCCGACCGCTGGCTGCTGGCCACGGAATTCGGCGAAACATTCACGCCCGCCGTCCGGGTGTTGTGGAGCGCGGGGTGTGCTCTGGCAGCCGGCGCAATCCTGCTGGCGTTCAGCTATCACAACCTGGCGGGCACGCCGCAATGCTCGCCGGGCTGGTACGGCAGCGCTGGCTGGGGGCAATTGCTCACGATCTGCGGGCTCCGGTCGGCGCGGATGGTGGTGATGCTGTCCGCATTGCTGGGCGCCGGTGCCATTATCTCCGCACTGTTTGCCATCGGGGCGACGTTTCTGATCGCCGCCAGCGAGCCGAAGATCGGCAACGCGCTGTTCGGCAATGAGCTGCGCCGCGTGCTGACCGCCATCAACGCCCGGATCAATGTCCTGATGGTCCTGCTGCTCGCGTTGTCGCTGATCGACACGATCGCGCTGACGATCGCACCGGATACCGCTCGATTGAACAAGCTGGCCCTGGCGACAGTGCTGGCCCCGATGGCGCGCTGGCTGATCCAGAAAATGCAGCAAAGCTTTGGCAAGAGTTCGCCGGGTGGTGCATTCGGCGCATTCGTGTCGCGCTATGTCTGGCAGGTCGCGTTGGTCGCAGCGGCGCTGCTGTGGGGCGGTTTTGCAATATCGCTGGATGTGCTGGTGCGATCGGTGGCTTACGCGCCGGATGGTCAGTGGCTGCCATCCTACCTGGCGAGTTTGGCGATCCTGCTGGTGATGATCCTTGGGATCGGCGCCTCGGTCGGCTTCATCAATCTATCGTCCCTCCACAGCCTCTATGCCGCGCGCCTGACCCGGGCCTATCTCGGCGCCTCCAACCAGGACCGGCTCAGGAACCCCGCCTTGCTGGGGATCACCGGCTATCAGACCAAGGACGTCATCCTGGCCGATATCTATCAGCGGCAATGTTGCGCAGCGCCGCTCCACCTGATGAATGTCACGCTGAACGAGACGATTTCGGCCACCGGATCGCAATTGCTGGAACGGGACCGCAAGGGCATCCCGATGGTCATTGCCCCCGAAGGCATCTGGATCGATGCGGCGGAAGCTGCACCGGCCGGCACGGTCAAGAGCACCCGGGCCACCTGCAGCTGGGACGACTTTACAGACAGCAAAGCCGATCCCTTCACCATCGGCCAGATTACCGCCATTTCGGGCGCGGCCGCTTCATCGGCGATGGGCTCGCGGACGACGCTGGGCGGCGCGCTGCTGTTCACTTACGCCAATATCCGCCTGGGCTATTGGTGGCACCGCGGAACGATCGGCGACCCGCCCGGCTCAGCCAAAACCGCCGGCCCGGTCGATTGGCTGGGGTTGACCGGCACCTTCGGCTATCTGCTGCGCGAAATGACCGCGCGCTATCGCTCGACGACGGCCCGCGTCAACCTGTCCGACGGCGGGCACATCGAAGATAGCGGTGTGTACGAATTGCTGCGCCGCAAAGTGCCGACGATCGTCTATTGCGACAATGGCGAAGATGCCGGCTATCACTTCGAAGACCTGGAAATCCTGGTGCGCAAGGCGCGGCTGGATATCGGCGTCAGCGTCGAGGTGGCGACCCCTGGCGATGTCCTGGCCAGGGTCGGGATCGGCGGCGCGGGGATATTCCTGAACGGCAGGACCGGTGACTGGCGTGCGCGGGCACGCTCCCGCAGTCATGCCGACCCGGCCTTTGCGCTGCTGCTGCTGGTGCGCGACGCTGCCGGGATGCAGGTCGGCACGATCGTCCTGCTCAAGCCCAGCCTGTTCGGCGCCCTGCCGGCCGACGTGTGGGGCTACGCCGAGCAACATGCCGGCTTTCCGCATGAAGCCACCAGCGACCAGTTCTTCACCGAGGCGCAATGGGAAAGCTATCGCAAACTGGGCGTGATGATGATGCAGCAATTGCTGACCGCCAGTCCGCAACAGGCCGATCTGTTCCGCAGACTGTAAAGCGGCAGGCCCACGAAATTGAACGGAGCGGGTGCGCTCATTTGGGAGAAAGCGAATGACGATCGATGTGGCGGGCCTGCTGGCCAAGAGCCAGCCAGAGCTGGATGCGCTGTTCAAATCGAGTCCGGCGGGCCCGATTCCCGACGGCGAGGCCAAGGGCACCGCGATCATCGCGCCCGGCACCGTGTTCAGCCCGGAAATCGCCACCGCCGTCAATATATTCGCCTGGCAGGGCAAAGAGTTCGATGCCGCGCACGGTTTCCTGCGCAACCACATCCTGCCGTTCGGCCTGAAGGCGATCGTCGCCAAGGTCTATGAAGGCACCAGCTGGTTCGATCAACAGCCCTGCATCGTCCTCGACTATTCCGAAACCTCGATTCTGGCGTCACGTATCCGCGACGAAATCCGCCTGATCGCGCCCAACTTCTATCTCGGTAACGTCTATTGGGACAAGACGCGATTGTTCGATTTCGCGCTGGAATTCCCCGGCTGAGCTGCTGCCAATGGTGCGCCAGGCCCAGTTGTTCATCGCCGCGCCGATCCGCGAGGGCGCGGGTGCGGCAGTCGCACGACTGCTGGCCACGATGAACGCATCGCCAGGGACGGCCGACCCGGACAATGCCTTGGTGCCGTTCGGGCGCATCCCGACGATCCATGTCGCGCGCTTCGTCATCCTTGACGATCCCTCGCTCCCCGACCGGCGAATTGCCCCGCAACTCCCGGTGACCGAGCCGCTGCGGCTGGCGTTCATCGCCGATTGCGACGGCTCCGCGGATGATCTGCTGCATGCGCTGGTCGATCTGGCCACAGACGGCCTGCGGCAGATTTTTGCCCATTGCGCCGATTTCGGCGCCACCACCGATCTGCTTGCCTGGTTGCGCGCGCACCGTAATATTTCGGCGGCCACCTATGCAAACTGGCCGGGGCGCAGCGTTGCCCAGCTTCGCGAAGAAGCGGCGCTGCATGCGGCGCTGCGTCAGGCCCGCCTCGCCCATCCCGGTGCTTCGCCGGAACAGCTGCGGGATATTCTGATCGCCGCCGGGGCCATGGTGCCCTTGTCGCCGCTGCCCGTTGCAACGCTGGCGGAGCGACTGGCGCAACTCGGCGACTTCCTGCTGTTGCCACTGTACGGTGTGCTGCTGGCGCCTTTCCTGATCCCCGCCCTGCCCTTCCTGATCGTGCTGCTCCGCTGGCGGGAGACACATGATGCGGTACTCGCGCCGGTGCCTTCGCTGGCGCGTAACAAGCTGCTGTCGTCGATCGAGGACCATGACGTGACCAACCAGTACAGCGCGATCGGCTCGCTGAAACCGGGGCTGTTCCGGCGCTGGCTGACGGTGGCGATCCTGTGGATCATCGACTGGGGCGGGCGGCATCTGTACAAGAGCGGCAGGCTGGGCCGGGTCAATACCATCCATTTCGCCAGCTGGACCTTTCTGGATGACAAGCGGCGGCTGTTCTTCGGCAGCAATTACGACGGCAGCCGCGAGGCCTATAACGACGATTTCATCAACAAGGTGGCGTTCGGGCTGAATGTGTCGTTCTCCAATGGGCTGGGTTATCCCGCTACCCGCTGGCTGATCTTCGGCGGCGCGCGGCATGAACAGGACTTCAAGCGCTATCTGTTCCACCACCAGATCCCGACGCAGGTCTGGTACAAGGCCACCCCCGGCCTGACGACCTACGATTTCGCCCGCAATGCCCGCATCCGCCAGGGGCTGGCCAAACCCATGGCCGGCGACGCGCTGCGCGCCTGGATCGCGGAGATATGACGATGGCGGCCAACGACGAGGCAGCCGACATCCAGGCACTGGCGGATCGCGGTTTCCTGTCGCTGACCGGGGCGTGTTACCTGCTGTTGCGGATAGACGACGCCGCGCTGGCGAAACCGTGGTTGCGCGGGCTGGAGATAGCCTCGCTGGCGCAGGCGCGTGCCGGCCGACTGGGGCAAGTTTGCCAGATCGCGTTCACCGCCGCCGGGCTGCGCGCGCTGGGAATCGAGGTCACCCCCGAGGCTGGTTTCGACCCGCAATTCGTCGATGGCCTCGCCGGCGACGAGCGCCGATCGCATCGGTTGGGCGACGAAGGCGCCAATGCCCCGGCGCAGTGGCAATGGGGCGTCGGCGGGCGTGAGCCGCATGTGCTGCTGATGCTGCTGACCGCAGACACCGCCATCGCCGGGCTGGCCCGGACCATGGGTGACGCGGCGGCGGCAGGATGCATGGTGCTACAGGGCGAAGCAACCACCACGATGCTGGGCCGCGAGCCGTTCGGCTTTGCCGATGGCTTGTCGCAACCGGATTTCGACTGGACCGGAGAACTGGTTCCCGGCGGCGCCCGCGATCGTGATTATCGCAACCGGCTGGCGATGGGCGAACTGCTGCTGGGCTATCCCGACGAATATGGCTTCATCGGCGATTACCCGCAAGGCAGCGGATTGGGTCGCAACGGTTCCTACCTGGTCTATCGCCAATTGGCGCAGGACGTGACCGGCTTCTGGCAATTTCTGGCGGGGCAGGCCGGCAGCGACGAAGCCATCGCGCTGGCCGAGCGCATGGTCGGGCGCGAAATCGATGGCGCGCCCTTGGCGGGGCTGGATGGGGCGGCGATCGAAGGCAATGACGAACCCCGCAATGCCTTTCTGTTCCGCAGCGATCCCGATGGCTTCGCCTGCCCGGTCGGCGCCCATATCCGCCGCGTCAATCCGCGCAGCGGCGACGATCCGCAAGGGCGGCACGGGTTCCTGCGCGATGTCATATCCTCGATCGGGCTGAGCGGCACGGCAATGCACGATGCCGTGGCCTCCACGCGGTTCCATCGGCTGGTCCGGCGCGGGCGGCCCTATGGACCGGTGGTATCGCCGCAGGCCGCGATGCGCGGCGAAGCGCCTGAACAGGAAACCGGGCTGCATTTCATGTGCCTGAATACCGACCTCGCCCGCCAGTTCGAATTCGTCCAGGGAGCGTGGGCAGCCAGCGCCAAATTCGCCGGCCTCGCCGCCGAGCAGGATCCGCTGCTGGGCAACCGGCTGCCGCTGGCCGGCGAGCAGCCGAGCGACGCCTTTTCCTATGTCGACGGCGGCGGTTGCCCCCGGCTGATCGCCGGCCTGCCGCAATTCGTCACGGTCCGGGGCGGCGCCTATTTCTTCATGCCGGGCCTGCGCGGGCTGGCCCGCATTCTGGAGAATGGCTGATGGACGGCCTGACCGATAGCGAAAAACAAACCTGGGCCGCCCTGCTGGACGATGCCGACCAGGGCCGCATCGCCTGTTTCGCGGCGCAGGTGAACGCCTTCCAGGACGATTTCGCACAGCGCGGTGACGGACGGATCGACCGCGGCTTCCACGTCAAACGCCATGTCATTCGTGAAACCCGGTTTCGGGTGGTGGATGATTTGCCGTCACAGGCAGTCGGCGGCATTTTTGTCCCCGGCGCAGAATACACCGGCTGGCTGCGTATTTCCAACGGTTATAGCGCAACCCTGCCCGACTGGTTTCCCGACCTGATGGGCTTTGCCGTGAAACTGTGCGATGTTCCCGGCGAGAAATTGCTTCCGGGCGAGTCCCACGCGCTGACCCAGGACTTGCTGGCATTGAACCTGGAATATATTCCGGTGGATGGTCCGCAGGACATGGTGACCATCTCGCTGGCCACGGGCAATTTCTTCACCGCGCCGTTCGTAGTTCTGAAGAAACTGGGGCTGCGCAAGACCGGCAAGGTGCTGGCGTGGGCGCTGTCATGGCTGCCCCGGCGTCTGTGCCTGCGCAATCCGCTCGACATCGCATATGCCGGCATTGCGCCGATCTCGATCGGCGCAATGCCGATCAAGTTCCATTGGCGCCCGCAGATCGTCGGCGGCGGACCGCCCGCCGCGGGGCCGGATAAATTTCGCGCGGCCATCGCCGGACGATTGGCGTCGACTGAAGTGCGTTTCGACTTTTTCGCTCAATTCTGGTGTGATCCGCAGCAGACCCCGATCGATGGCGCCTATGCGTGGCCCGAGAGCGTGGCGCCATTGGTAAAGCTGGCCGAACTGACCATCCCGCAAGGCGAGCCCGTGCCCGAAGCGCTGGAAACCGCGGTAAACGCGCTGGGCTTCAATCCCTGGCACGCGCTGGTGGCACATCGGCCGGTGGGCAACATCCAGCGCGTGCGCGGCGCAGTCTATCAGGCGAGCGCCCGCCATCGTGGGGCAAACTCCGAACCGGTCCCACCCCCCGGTCTTTCCTGAGCTGTTGCCCCGGATTAACGGCGACAGGCTCAGAACTTCAAAGTCCGCACCAGCTTCACATCCGGCAGCCCGCGAATGGCCTCGAGGCAATGCGCCGGTACCGGGCTATCGACCGACAGCAGCAGCACCGCTTCGCCGCCGGCCTGGCGGCGACCCAGGTGGAAAGTGCCGATGTTGATGCCGCGTTCGCCCAGCACCGTGCCGATGCGGCCGATGAAGCCCGGCGCGTCCTGGTTGACGACGTAGAGCATGTCGCCTTCGAGATCGGCCTCGATGCCGATGCCGAAGATTTCGACGAGGCGCGGCTGGGCGTTGCCGAAAAGCGTGCCGGCGACCGAGCGATCGCCTTGCGAAGTGCCCACGGTGACGCGGATCAGCGTGTGGTAATTGCCTTCGCGGTCATGGCGCACTTCGCGCACGTCCAGCCCGCGTTCGCGCGCGAGGAACGGCGCATTGACCATGTTCACGGTCTGCGAATAGACCTTCATCAGCCCGGCCAGCACCGCACCGGTGATCGGCTTGGGATTGAGCTGCGCGGCGGCGCCTTCGACCTCGATCGAAATCTTGGTCAGATTGTCGTGCGCCAGCTGGCCGACCAGACTGCCCAGCCGCTCGGCCAGCGCCATGTACGGCTTGAGCTTGGGCGCTTCCTCGGCCGACAGCGACGGCATGTTGAGCGCATTGGTAACGCCGCCGGTCGTCAGATATTCAGCCATCTGTTCGGCGACTTGCAACGCGACATTGACCTGCGCTTCATTGGTCGAGGCGCCCAGATGCGGGGTGCAGATGAAGTTGGCAGTGCCGAACAGCGGCGAAGCCTGCGCCGGTTCGGTGGCGAACACGTCGAGCGCCGCACCGCCGACCTGGCCCGAATCCAGCGCATCCTTCAGCGCCGCTTCGTCGATCAGCCCGCCACGCGCGCAATTGATGATGCGCACGCCCTTCTTGGTTTTGGCAAGGTTTTCGCGGCTCAGGATGTTGCGCGTTTCGCTGGTCAATGGCGTGTGCAGGGTGATGAAATCGGCCCGGGCGAGCATCGTGGCGAGATCGACCTTTTCCACGCCCAGTTCCAGCGCGCGCTCCGGCGTCAGGAACGGATCGAAAGCCACGACCTTCATGCGCAGCCCCAGCGCACGGCTGGCGACGATCGAGCCGATATTGCCCGCGCCGATCAGCCCCAGCACCTTGCCGGTGACCTCTATGCCCATGAAGCGGTTCTTTTCCCACTTGCCCGCCTGGGTCGAGGCGTCTGCCTCGGGGAGCTGGCGGGCAAGCGCGAACATCAGCGCGATGGCGTGTTCGGCGGTGGTGATGGAATTGCCGAACGGGGTGTTCATCACCACCACGCCCTTGGCCGACGCATAGGGAATATCGACGTTATCCACGCCAATACCGGCGCGACCGATCACCTTCAGATTGGTCGCGGCGTCGAGAATCGCCTTCGTCACCTTCGTGGAGCTGCGGATGGCAAGGCCGTCATACCGGCCGATGATCGCGGCGAGTTCGTCGGGAGTCTTGCCGGTGATGACATCGACGTCGCAGCCGTTTTCCTGGAAAATACGCGCGGCATTGGGGTCCATCTTGTCGGATATCAGAACGCGGGGTCTGGTCATGGGAAGTTCCTTGAAACAGCGGAAGCCTGAAGGGCTTGTATCATCTGAAGCCCTCTCCCCTTCAGGGGAGAGGGTTGGGAGAGGGGAGCCCCTCTCAACTACGGCTAGGCGGCAAGGGCTGCCAAGCCTTCGTATCTCTCCCCTTAAGGGGAGAGAGCAAGGTGCTCTGATATCAGGCTCTTAGCGTAGCCCACGCCCAATCGAGCCACGGGCCGAGCGCTTCGATATCGGCGGTGTCTACAGTCGCACCGCACCATATCCGCAAGCCCGGCGGGGCATCGCGGTAACCGGCGATGTCGTAGGCCGCGCCTTCCTTTTCGAGGCTGCCGGCGAAGGCCTTGATGAAGGCCTCGTCCGCGCCGGCAACGGTCAGGCAGACCGAGGTTTTCGAACGGATGCCCTTGTCCACGGCAAGGTGCCCGAGCCAGTCGCGCTCCGCGACGATCTTGTCCAGCGCTTCGGCATTGGCCGTGCAGCGCTGCTGCAATCCGGCGAGCCCGCCTATCGATTTCGCCCATTCCAGCGCAAAGATCGCATCTTCCACCGCCAGCATCGAGGGAGTGTTGATGGTTTCGCCCTTGAAGATGCCTTCGGACAGCTTGCCCTTGGCGGTCAGCCGGAACACTTTCGGCAGCGGCCAGCCGGGGGTGTGGGTTTCGAGCCGTTCGACCGCGCGCGGGCCCAGGATCAGGACGCCGTGGCCGCCTTCGCCGCCCAGCACTTTCTGCCACGAGAAGGTGGCGACATCGATCTTGTCCCACGGGATGTCATAGGCAAACACCGCGCTGGTGGCATCGGCAAAGCTGAGCCCTTCGCGGTCGTCGGGGATCCATTCGCCATCGGGGACGCGCACGCCGCTGGTGGTGCCGTTCCAGGTGAACAGCACGTCGTGGGTCCAGTCGACCTTGTCGAGATCGGGCAATTGGCCGTAATCGGCGCGGGTGACGGTGGGTTCCAGCCGGAGTTGCTTGACCGCGTCGGTCACCCAGCCTTCGCCAAAGCTTTCCCAGGCCAGCGTGGTGACCGCGCGCGCCCCCAGCATCGTCCACATCGCCATCTCGAAGGCACCGGTGTCCGAGCCCGGAACGATGCCGATGCGGTGGCTATCGGGCAGGCCCAGCACTTCGCGCATGAGATCGATGGAATATTGGAGGCGGGTCTTGCCGATCCTGGCGCGGTGCGAGCGGCCGAGCGATTGCGTGGCAAGTTTTTCGGGGGACCAGCCGGGCGGCTTCGCGCAGGGACCGGACGAGAAAAACGGGCGCGCCGGTTTGCGCGCCGCGATAGTGGCAGTCATGTAGTCTCTCCTTACAGAGAGCACGCGCGGCGTTGGGACCGCGTGGCCCGCCGGCGGCCTTAGAGGCGGGCGGCAGGGTGTCAAGCGAAGAAAGCTTCAGCTGCGCCTCTCCGCCAATGCGCTATGGTCTTGGCAACAAATAGTTAAGCCACTATTCGTGCGCCTCAGCCCATGCAGAACCCCCCGGCCCGCTGGCCCACGATGCCCGCCCTGATCGCGACGCTGGCGCTGGCCGCGCTGGGCTTGAACGGGTGCAGCGCCGTTCCGTCGGCGCCTCGGCGCGCATCCTCGCGACGGTCGGAGGCGATTTACGAACCAGCCGTCCCGATCCGCCAGTGCCTGAGCGATCTCGGCTCACGGCAGGCCAGCTTCACCCCGCTGCCCGATCAATTTTACGGCGCCGGCTGCGCGACGATCAACACCGTGCGGCTGACCAGAGTGCGCAGCGACAGCACCGATCTGGACCTGACCAATCTGGGCCCGGTGACATGCGCGCTGGCCGACCGCTTTGCCGGCTGGGCGCGGTTTGGCGTCGACCGCGCCGCGCGTGCAATCCTGGGCAGTCCGCTGGTGCGGATCGAAACGATGGGCAGCTATAGCTGCCGCAACGTCGCCGGAAGCGACCGCCGCTCGGCCCATGCCACCGGCAATGCCGTGGACGTGTCGGGGTTCGTGCTGGCCGATGGCCGGCGGATCACCGTGCTGGGCAACTGGTTTGCGGGCACCACGCCGGAACGCAACTTTCTGCACGTAATCCAGGCCAGCGCCTGCAAGCGGTTCGGCACGGTGCTGGGGCCGGATTACAACCCGGCACACCAGAACCACCTGCATGTGGAAGTGTCCGGCGGTGCATTCTGCCGGTAAAAGAGTCCCTCCCCTTCGGGGAGGAGGCCAGTCACTTGACCGACGCAGTTTCTACCGGAACCCTGATGTAATCCGGGCTCAGTTCCTTGTAGGCCTTCCCGACCGTCTCGGTTTCCGCTTGTGCGATGGTCGCAACCCCCGGTTCATCGGGATCGAAGATGAACGGCGGCAATTCCTCCATGGCCCGTTTCAGCGCCTGTCCCCAGCCGGAGGAAATCTGGCGGAAATAGGGATCGGCATCGGTCACCCGCTGGGTGTGGAGCGGCGAGAAATTATCGCGTTCGATCACCAGCATGTCCAGCGGCATGCCCACCGACAAATTCGCCTTCAACGTCGAATCGAAGCTGACCATCAACAGCTTCACCGCGCTTTCGAAACTGAGCTTGCGATCATAGCCGCGCAGGATGATCGGCCGGCCATATTTCGTTTCGCCGATCTGGAAAAACGGCGTGTCGAAGCTGGCCTCGATGAAATTGCCTTCGGGATAGACCAGGAACAGTCGCGGCTCCATGCCCTTGATCTGGCCGGCCAGGATGATCGAGGCGCGAAACTGGCCTGCCCCGTCCTCGCCATTATCGTTATCGCGCGCCTGAATGGTATCGCGCAGCAATTTGCCGACGATGGTCGCCACCTGGAACATGGTCGGTGCTTCCAGCAGCGAATTATGCCGGTCTTGCGGGGCCTTGTCACGTTCCTGCAGCTGGCTGATCACGGATTGCGTCGTGGCCAGATTGCCCGAGGTCATCAACGCCACGATGCGTTCGCCCGGCTGGTTCCAGCTGTACATCTTGCGAAAGGTGGAAATATTGTCGACGCCCGAATTGGTCCGGGTGTCGCTCATCAGCACCAGGCCTTTATCCAGCAGCATCCCTACGCAATACGTCACGACATTATCCTTTGTCACACGCGACATCGAAGCCGAATCTGGCCGATGATTGCATATGGACAGGCTATCAGGTGGGGAAGCGTGTGGTGAAGGTCAAGTCGGCATGGGCCGATATGTACGCTTATTGGGCCTGGAACTGATGCTGCGAGCCGGCTTGCCGATCCACCGACAGCAGCACCGACAACTCGCTTTCCCCCGCTCCCAGCGAAATGCCGGTGACCGGCGCGGCATCGCGATAATCGAATCCCGTCGCCACCCGGACATAGCGTTCGTCGGGGCAGACACCATTGGCCACGTCAAAGCCGACCCAGCCCAGCTCATCGATATGCGCCTCGGCCCAGCCATGCCCGGCCTGCTGCTCGACCTGTTCATCCATCAGCAGATAGCCGCTGACATAGCGCGCCGGGATATCGAGCAGCCGGGCGACCGCGATGAAGATATGGGCGTGGTCCTGGCACACCCCCTGCCCGGCGACGAGCGCCGCCTCGGCAGCCGTCCTGGCGTCGGTATGGCCCACCGAGAACCGCACTGCCTCATGGATGGCCGCAGACAATCCATGCAACCGGTCAAGCGGGCCCTGCACATTCGGGAGAGTATTGGCGGTCGCTCCGCGAAAACGCGTTGCCAGCGCGCGCAGGCGGGCTCCTGGCCGCGTCAACTCGGTCTGGCCGAGAAAGGCCCACAGCGGCATGCAGCCGGTGTGCCGCCCGATCATGCCGGCATTGTCCGCAGTCTGGACCAGACCGGCGCAGTTTACGACGATATCGCGTGTAGCGGGTGCGAACGACACCAGCGCCGTCTGGTTGTCGTTGTGATCGTCGTACTGCGCCTGGATCTCGGCACCCTCGACGGTCATCGCCCAGTCCAGCACGGTCTGGCCATGGCTTGATTTAGGTTTCAGGCGCAGCCGTTGCAGCCCATGCGCGGGCGCGATGTCGAAGTGGTAGCGGGTGGTATGGCTGACCGATATCTGCACGCCCAAACTCCGTTCGATGAAACGCCGATGCTATGCGATGAACCGGTAATCGGCGGCTATTGCCCGGGCCAGATTGTCATTGCGGGCGATGAACTGGACCAGGAATTCGTGGAGGCCGAATTCGAAGATGGCGCCGATATCGGTACCGCTCAGCCCGGCGATCGCTTCATGCAGCAAGCCATGGGCCGACGCTTCCTCGCCATATTCATTCGCCAGCCCCCGCATGTTGCTGGCGATCTTGGCGTAGGAATAGGCCATGCTGCGCGGAAAGCGCCCGTCCAGAATGAGGAATTGCGCAATCCCGCGACGGTTGAGCGTCCCGGCGTTGAGCCAGCGAAACGCCCGCTCGCCAGCCACCGAGCGCAGCAGCATTTCCCACTGGGCATGATCCAGTTTCGAGCCGACCCACGCCACCGACGGCAGCAGCACATGGTATTTGACGTCCAGAATGCGCGCGGTGTTGTCCGCAGCTTCAAGATAGGCGCCGATGCGAGCGAAATTGAAGATTTCATTGCGCAGCATGGTGCCTTCCATCGCCCCGCGGACCAGCATCGCCTGGCGCCGGATCACGGTCAGCACTTCGCCCAGATTGCTTTCCCGCACCGGCTTGGCCAGCACTTCGTTCAGCACCATCCACGCCTCGTTGGTCGCTTCCCACACCTCACGCGTGATCGCGGTGCGGACCATGCGGGCGTTGGTGCGCGCGTTCTCGATCATGCACAGCACGGAGCCCGCATTGTCCCGGTCGCGCAGAACGAAATTGGTCACCTGCGCACAGGTAAACTCCTTGTTGCGCAGGTTGAATTCAGCCTCCAGCCCCAGCGTGACCAGCACCGAGCGCCATTCGTCGCTGGCGGTGCCATTGGTCCGCGTCAAAGCCATGCGAAAGCCCGCTTCCAGCAGCCGGGCGGTGTTTTCGGCCCGCTCCAGATAGCGAAACATCCAGAGCACGCCGCTGGCGCTGCGGCCTAGCATGGGTCTTGTCCGCAGATCGGGAATTGCCGGCTGGGGGAGCGGGCCGGCACCGCAACCCAAAATTCGCCCTTACGCGAATTTTGCCAAAAACGCGTCATTCTGCCAGCACCCAGCTGTCCTTGGTCCCGCCGCCCTGCGAGGAATTGACCACCAGCGAACCCTTCTTCAATGCCACCCGGGTCAATCCGCCGGGGGTGATTTCGATGCCCTGCGGAGATACCAGCACGAACGGGCGCAGATCGACATGGCGCGGCGCAAGCCCCGCCCTGGTGAAGATCGGCACGGTCGACAGCGACAGCGTCGGCTGGGCAATATAATTATGCGGATTGGCGCGCAATTTCTGCTCGAACGCCGCAAGTTCGCTCTTGGAAGCGGTGGGTCCGATCAGCATGCCGTAACCGCCTGAACCATGCACCTCCTTGACCACCAGATCGGCCAGATTGGCCAGCACATGCCCTAGCGAATCCGCCTCTGCACAGCGCCAGGTCGGCACGTTCCGGAGGATCGGCTGTTCGCCGGTGTAGAATTCGACGATCTCGGGCATGAAGCTGTAGATCGCCTTGTCATCGGAAATTCCGGTGCCCGGCGCATTGGCGATAGTGATGCCGCCGGCGCGGTAGATGTCCATGATCCCGGCCACGCCCAGCATGCTGTCCGGATTGAACGAGAGCGGGTCGAGATAGTCATCGTCGACGCGGCGATAAAGCACGTCGATCGCACGCCAGCCGCGCGTCGTGCGCATCGCGATCCGGCCATCGATGACCCGCAGATCGCTGCCCTCGACCAGTTCGGCGCCCATCTGGTCGGCCAGGAAGGCGTGTTCGTAATAGGCG
>CAXTOS010000006.1:0-45920 GCA_964245935.1 uncultured Novosphingobium sp. | reverse complement strand
GTCTGCCCGACCTCGACGCTGCGGCGCGAGATGGTGCCGCGCACCTGCGCCTTGATCTCGTCGGGCAATTGATAATTGTACCCCGCGCCGGTCTTGTCGGCGGGGATGGCATAATTCTTCAGCCAGGTTCCTTCGGCATAATCGAAGAAGCCATCGCCCGGCTTGACCGACCGGTCCATGTCCTCGACCGCCACGCCCCAGGTGCCGTAGCGCGGCTTGGCAGGGGGCTCCGAGGCGGACAGGACAGCGGGGATTACCAGCGCGGTCGCGAACAGCAGATGGCGATACATTGCAGGGCTTTCGGCAGATCCGGGTAATTCATGGTAAACAATTCGGACGGCGCGGCAAGCGCACCCTTGACCCGACCGCCAATCGCCGCAATCGCAGGGGCCATGGACAGCCCCACGCCCATAGTGATTCCCACGCTTGCCCGCCTCGAGGCGGTGATCGCCGCGCGGCGGGGGGGTGATCCCAAAGCCAGCTATGTCGCCAAACTGCATGCCAAGGGCCTGAACAAGATCGCGCAGAAGCTGGGCGAAGAGGCGGTGGAGACGATCATCGCCGCCCTGGCCGAGGATCGCGCCGCGCTGGTCGGCGAAGCGGCGGACCTGCTGTTCCATCTGATGATGCTGCTCGGCGCCAGGGAGGTGCCGCTGGCGGACGTCCTGGCGGAACTCGACCGGCGCGACGGTGTGTCGGGCAATGCCGAAAAGGCTGCCCGCAAGCAATAAGGACACGCCCATGCCGATCGATCCCGCCCAGCCTTACGATACAACCAACATCTTCGCGCGGATTCTGCGGGGCGAACTGCCCTGCAACAAGGTTTACGATGACGAATGGTCGCTGGCTTTTCATGACATTCGCCCGCAGGCGCCGGTGCATGTGCTGGTGATCCCGCGCGGGGCCTGGGTCAGCTGGGACGATTTCACCGCGCGCGCGGGCGGCGACGAAATCACCGGTTTCATCCGCGCGGTGGGCGAGGTGACGCGGGTGCTGGAACTGGACAAGCCGGGCTATCGATTGCTGGTCAACATGGGCCGGCACGGCCATCAGGAAGTGGCGCATCTGCATGTGCACATTTTTGGCGGGCGCCAGTTTTTCCACATGGTACCCGACTGATTTCACCGCGATTTGTCTGCGTTCCGGCGTCGAACTCCGGATCGGTACTTGCCCGCCGGGGGAACAAGCCTGTATGCCCCTGCGGCCATGAATTCATTCCCTTCGCCTTCCGGCGGCTGCTTTGCGGGACCGTTGCACCGCTATGCAGTGCGCGCCTTTTTCGAGGATACCGATCTGTCGGGGGTGGTCTATCACGCCAATTACCTGCGCTGGTTCGAGCGCGCGCGGTCCGACCTGATGCGGCTGCTGGGCCTGAACCAGCGTGCGGCCTACGAGGCAGGCGAGGGCGCCTATGCCGTGGCCGATCTGACCATTCGCTATGCGGTGCCGGCGCGCCTCGATGATGTGGTGATGATCGAAACGCTGCCCGAGGAAGTCAGGGCGGCGAGTTGCCGGCTCCATCAGCGCGCGCTGCGCGACGGCATCCTGCTGGCCGAGGCGCGCGTGCGGGTGGGGTTTGTCGGCCCCGATGGCCGCCCGCGCCGGCAACCCGATGCATGGCGGACGGCCTTTGCGGCCGTCGTCGATGCGCCCCCCATCGTCGAGCATTCAGGACAATCATGACCCTTCATTCGCTCGTGTCGGGCCCCGCGAATGGCGCGGCGCATCTCAACCCGATCAATTTGTTCCTGGGCGCCGACATCGTCGTTCAGCTGATCATGGCCGGACTGTTGCTGGCCAGCATCTGGGTGTGGACGATCGTGATTTCCTTTTCCCTGCGCATGGGCCGGTTACGCCGCCGTTCCGACAGTTACGAGCGCGAGTTCTGGCAAGCGAGCGATCTCGACGCGTTCCAGGCGCCTCACGCCAGGAGCGATTTGCCGGCGGCGCGGGTGGTGAGCGCGGCCATGGCCGAATGGCGCCGCTCGCACGCCGGCAGCGCCGTGGACCGCGAGGGCACGCGCCAGCGGCTGGCATCGGTGATGGACACGGTGGTGGTGCAGGAGGCGGACCGGCTGGCCGAGCGGCTCAATTTTCTGGCGACGGTCGGCTCGGTGGCGCCGTTCGTCGGGCTGTTCGGCACGGTATGGGGGATCATGAGCGCGTTTTTCCAGATCGGGCAGGAACAGAATTCCTCGCTCGCGGTGGTTGCGCCGGGGATCGCCGAGGCGCTGGCGGCCACCGCGGTGGGCCTGTTCGCGGCGATCCCGGCGGTGATCGCCTACAATCGCTTTTCGCACCGGGTGAATGCCTTTGATACCCGGCTGCAACGTTTCGCCGATCGGTTCATGGTCAGCCTCAGCCGGGAGCTGGAGACGCAATGAGCATGAGCACGCCACAACGGCGGCGGCGCGGCGCGGCGCGGCGCACGCCGATGGCGGACATCAACGTCACGCCGCTGGTCGACGTGATGATGGTGCTGCTGGTGATCTTCATGGTTACCGCCCCGCTGCTCAAGGCGGGGATCGCGATCCACCTGCCCGACAGCCGCGCCAAGCCGCTCGAGCAATCGCCGCATGATGTGACCATCAGCATGGACCGTGCAGGCAAGGCCTATCTGGATGACGCCGAACTGGCGCCGGACCAGTTGGCCGACCGCATCGCCGCGCTGCCCAAGGGGCCCGACGGCCGGGCGCCGCAAGTGACCCTGCGCGCCGATGCGGGGCTGGGTTACGGGCGGGTCGTCGCGCTGATGGGTGAACTCAATCGCGCCGGGGTCACCGCCATTTCGCTGGTCACCAATGCCGGCACCCGCGCGCGCCGGCATGCTGATACGGTCAGCGACAGTTCAGTTTCGGCGCCCTAGCGGGTTACGATGGCATCGGAAAATCTTCGCCGCGAGGAACAGATCGGGCTGGTGCTGGCGGTGGCGCTGCATGTCGCGCTGGTCGGGCTGTTGCTGGTGCACCCGGTGATCACCCCGCCGCCGCTGCCGCAGCCGATCAGCGTGACCTTGTCCAAAGATGCCGGGCCGAACGCCACCGCGCCCACGCATGAGGATGCCGCTGCCGACATAGCCCCGACGCTGGGCGCGCCGCCCCCTCCCGCCGTCGCCCCGGCGCCCGTCAGCCCGCCCCCTGCGAAAGTCGCCGCTCCGCCCGTGGAAAAGCCGGTCCCCGCGCCAAAGCCGGTCGCGGTTACCCGGCTCAGGCCCGAAGCGGTGAAGCCGATCGAAGAACCGGCTGCTCCGGCTGCCAAGCCGGCCCGCAAGCATACGCCCGTGGCCAAGGCCGCTCCTTCGGTCAAGGACTGGTCCTTGGCCATGCCGGCAACCCCCGATCGCCAGCCCGCCGGCGGCAGCCGGATCGGCAATGATTTCCTCAAGGGCGTGAGCGGCGGCAAGCCCAGCGGCAAGGCACAGCAGCAAGGCGCGGCCGTGATCGGCCCGGAGGTGAAGTCCGCCTTGTCCGGGGCGATCGCGAATCAGCTGAAACCGCATTGGGTGGCGCCGCAAGGCGTGGATGCCGACCAGCTGGTCACGATCCTGTCATGGGATCTCAATCCGGATGGCACGCTCGCCGGGCCGCCGCATGTGGTCCGGCAGGACGGCATCACCGACAGCAATCACCCGCAAGCCGCCCGCCACGCCGAGCAGGCGATTCGCGCGGTCGAACTGGCGGCGCCGTTCCAGTTGCCGGCTCAATATTACAATCAGTGGAAGCATGTTCGCTCCTTTGAATTCAACAGGACATTGTCGCAATGATCGCCCGATACCTCGTTCTGTTGCTGCTCGCCGCTACGCCGGCGTTGGCCCAGCAGGCGGCATCACCGCCCGCCGCTGCTGCCGATCAGGGTGGTTTGTCCGGTTCGGTCACTGATGACAGCGCGTGGCACGATCTGGGCATCGACATCCCGGCTTTCGCGACCGATGCCGACCGGCCGACCGCGGCAAGCGCCGGAAGCACTGCCGCGTTGGGCAATGCGATCGCCCAGGTGATTACCGCCGACCTCAAGAACAACGGCTTGTTCAAGCCGATCGGCCCGGCCTCGCTGCCGCCGGTCTCGTTCGCCGAAGCTGCCGCACCCAATTTCGACGCCTGGGGTGCGCGGGGCGCTGAAATGCTGGTGCATGGCGCGGTGGTGGCCGGGGCAGATGGCCAGCTCAACGTCGGCTGCGGGCTGTACGATGTCGGGCTGAAGCAGCAACTGGTCCGCACCAGCCTGAGCATCGCGCCGGCAGACTGGCGCCGCGCCGCGCATAAATGTGCCGACACGATCTATTCGCGGTTGTCGGGCGAAAGCCCGTTCTTCGACAGCCGGATTGCCTATATCGCCGAAACCGGCCCCAAGGATCACCGCATGAAGCGGCTGGCGATCATGGATTCGGATGGCGCCAATCACCGCTTCATCACGACCGGGCAGGCGATGGCGCTGACTCCGCGCTATTCGCCGGATTACCGTTCGATCGTTTATCTGAGCTATCTGGATGGCCAGCCGCGGATCTATATCTATGATATCGATGCCAACCATCAGCGGTTGTTGACGGAGACGCATAATCCCACCTTCGCGCCGCGCTGGTCGCCCGATGGCAAGTGGATTCTCTATTCGATGGCGCGCAGCGGCAATACCAATATCTTTCGCATTCCGGCGGCGGGCGGCGGCGCCACCCAATTGACCGATACGCCCGGCATCAACATCGGCGGCAGCTATTCGCCCGATGGCCGTCACATCGTCTTCGAAAGCGACCGCTCGGGCAGCCAACAGGTCTATGTGATGGACGCCGACGGCACCAGCCAGCACCGCATCAGCTTTTTCGGGGGCCGTGCCGCGACCCCGGAATGGAGCCCGCGAGGCGACCTGATCGCGTTCACCCACATCGCCGGCAATCTGCGCGTCGCGGTGGCTACGCCCGAGGGTGCCGGGCTGCGTTACCTGACCGACAACTGGCAGGACGAAGCCCCGACCTGGGCGCCCAATGGGCGGATCGTGCAGTTTTTCCGGACCGAAAAGGACACCGGCCATACCGGGCTGTGGCAAGTCGACCTGACCGGCCGCAACGAGCGTCGGCTGCCCACCCCGGTCGATGCTTCGGATCCGTCGTGGGGCCCGGTCCGCCCCTGAGCAACAGCACGATTTTCCACAACTACTCACAATTCCTTGTTAAAATGCATACATATGCCGTCAAAGGAGACTGCCATGCCGTTCGCTTCAAGCTTCGGGAATCGCACAACGCGCCATATCGCTCCGGTCCAGGCGTTGACCCTGGCGCTGACCTGCGCCGCGCTGTCGGCCTGCGCGGGCAAGACGCCGCGCATCCTGCCGCCCGATCCCGGCCCGGCGGTCACCACTTCGAATTCCAGTCCGTCCGATGCGCGCGGGGTGGTGCCCGGCAGTCAGGCCGATTTCCAGGCGACGCTGCTGGGTCGCGACGTGATCTATTTCAACACTGACAAATACGCCATCGACAGCGAAGCCACCACCGCGCTGCAAAGCCAGGCGCAATGGTTGATGCGCTATCCCGCCAAACACGCGACGCTGGAAGGGCACGCCGACGAACGCGGCACCCGCGATTACAATCTGGCGCTGGGCGAACGACGGGCCAACGCGGCCAAGACCTATCTGCAAAGCCTGGGCATCGACGGTGCGCGCCTGAACACCGTGAGCTATGGCAAGGAACGCCCCGCCGCTGTCGGCTCCAACGAGGAAGCCTGGGCCAAGAACCGGCGCGCGGTTACGGTCGTCATCGATTAGCGGCCCAGCCACACGATGCAGCGTGGCGGTCGAAACTTGAAATTGTCTCTGCCCGATCTGGCCAAGTCGGCCGACGCCCCCTTGCGCGGGGCACCGGGTCGCGCTTATCTGCGGAAGTATGAGCCGTCCGGAACGAAGAAACGATTGGGGTTTTCCGCGCTGGGGCGGGTATGAAGGCGCGCGGGAAGCGGCCCGGATCAGGATGTGCGACCGGGTGGGTTGCAACGAGGCGGGCAACTGCCCCGCGCCCAAGTCGCCAAACAGCAAGGAACGCTGGTTTTTTTGCCAGGTACACGCTGCCGAATATAATTCCGGCTGGGATTATTTCGCCGGCCTGACTGCCGAGGAAGCCGCCGAACGCGAGCAGTCCGAAACCCGGACCAGCGCCGGTTATCGCGAATCCGCCTATTACGGCTGGGCGGGATCGGGCGACGGCTCGCGCAGCCGCGACGAAATGCGCGCGCTCGACCTGCTGGGCCTGGATCCCGACGCGGAATTCGACGCGGTGCGCAAGGCGTGGCGGACCAAGGCCAAGGAGGTTCACCCCGACGTGCGGCCGGGTGATGCGGATGCCGCTAAAGCCTTTCAGGCGCTGCAACTGGCCTACGAAGTGTTGCGCGCTGCCGAAGACCGGCGACAGTGGCGGGGCGGGGAATAGATGAACTGGCGTCGTCCGTTTTTTAGCCATCCCAGCCACGCACGGGCCAAATCCACCTGTTGGTCGTGACACCATCCCCCGACGGCCCGGCGATCGAATGGGAATTTACCGAAGCGGCTTATGCCTTGATAATGACAAGGCGTTGGCGCTCGCAATGACAAACGAGCTTCGGCGGTTCCCCTGCCACAAACGATAAAGGCGCTGTAAAAGGAAAAACTGCCCCACCTCAATCCTCCCCCGCCGGGGGAGGTGGCAGCCGCAGGGCTGACGGAGGGGGCCTGAACTTAACGCCAGCAATGAAGGGTTCGCCCGGACTTGCCCCCTCCGTCTCGCTGCGCGAGCCACCTCCCCAAAGGGGGGGATTTCAAATCCGCCCTACTTCGGCGACAGCACCATCAGCATCTGGCGGCCTTCCATGCGCGGCCAGGCTTCGACCTTGGCGACTTCGGCGATATCGTCCTGAACCCGCTTCAGCAGGTTCATGCCCAGTTGCTGGTGCGAGAGTTCGCGACCGCGAAACCGCAGGGTGATCTTCACCTTGTCGCCATCATCGATAAATCGCGACACGTTTTTCATCTTGGTGTCGTAATCGTGATCGTCGATATTGGGACGCATCTTGATCTCCTTGATCTCCTGCGTCTTTTGCGACTTGCGCGCGGCGTTGGCCTTTTTTTGCGCTTCGTAGCGATATTTGCCGACATCGAGGAATTTGCAGACCGGTGGATCGGCGTTGGGCGATACCTCGACCAGATCGAGGCCCACGCCGTTGGCCTGTTCGATGGCCTCTCGGGTGTACATGACGCCCAGGTTTTCACCGTTTTCGTCGATGACACGCACTTTGGGAACAACGATCAGTTCATTGAAGCGGGGCCCGCTTTTCACGGGGGGCGCTAACATGCGCCGGGGTGGGGGGGCTATAGTTCGTTCTCCTGTAGGTGATTTCAAAGCGGGTCATTAGATCGAATCATGCAGTCAGGCAAAGCGGAAAAAATCAAGCGCTGATCACGCAGTCTGGTTCGCGCTGCCAAAGCGGGAATTGCAGCAGCCGATTGCCCGCATTCACCAGCGCATGAATGGCCCGCGCTGGCTGCAGCACCGCCAGGATCGCGGGATCATCGGCGCGCAGGCCGCCGGTCAGAGCGCCGAAGGCGGGCAGGATCAGCCGCGTCTCGCTGGCGACCGCGCAGGGCCGGGCAATCCGCCGTCCATGCGCGGAAATCGACAGTTTGGGATGAAAATGCCCCGATAGTTCGGGCGATCGTTCGCCAACCCGCGCGTGATGGCGCAGCTTTACCGCGCCGACCGTACATTCGTCCACCAGCGTGCCACCAATTTCGCCGGCAAGGCCGGCGTCGTGATTGCCGGTGATCCACAGCCAGTCCGTCGCGCAGGTCAGCGCGGCGAGCATTCCGGCGGCGTGCGGCTCCATCCGCTCCGGCCCGGCGGCATCGTGGAAATTATCGCCCAGGCAGAACACCCGGCGCGCCCCGGTCGCGCGAATCGCCAGCGCCATCCGTTCCAGCGTGGCGCGGCTGTCGTAAGGCGGCAGCATCTGGCCGCGCACCGCATAGAAGCTGGCCTTTTCCAGATGCAGGTCGGCCACCACCAGCGCCTGTTCGCGCGGCCAGTACAGCGCGCGGCCATCGATCAGCTGCCATTCCTCGCCGGCAAAGCGCAGTGGTGCGAACGAAACGGGAACCATGACTTTGCCTTGCCGCAGCGATGCTGATTTGGCAAGCGCCCGGCATGACTGAAAACGCGCCCATCGACTGGACCCCCTACACTGTTCAAGCGCGCGAATGGTTCGAGAGCCTGCGCGACGCGATCTGCGCCGAGTTCCAAGCGATCGAGCGCGAGGCGGGCAGCGAGGCCGCCTTCGATTACCAGCCGTGGCAACGCGCTGCGGTCGAAGGCAGCGTAGACGGCGAAACCGGGGGTGGGACGCGCGGGGTAATGAAAGGCCGCATCTTCGAAAAAGTCGGGGTCAATGTCTCCACCGTGGCCGGCGCGCTGGCCAATGACTTCGCCGGCACGATCCACGGCGCCTCCGCCCGGCACAATACCTTTTCCGCCACCGGGATCAGCCTGGTCGCGCATATGGCTAATCCCCACGTCCCCGCCGTGCATATGAACACGCGGTTCCTGATCACCACCAAGGCGTGGTTCGGCGGCGGCGCCGATCTCAACCCGCCGCTGCCGTATGAGGACGATACGCGAGATTTCCACGCGGCCCTGCAAGCCGCCTGCGATGCGCATGGCGCCGGCTATTATCAGCGCTACAAGGCATGGGCCGACGATTATTTCTACATTCCCCACCGCCAGGTGCATCGCGGTGTCGGCGGAATTTTCTACGATCACCTGGAATGCCCGGACACGGCGGCATGGGAGGCGAATTTGGCCTTCACGCAAGCGGTCGGAACAGCGTTCCTGGAGATTTTCCCGCAGCTGGTGCGGCGACGCATGGCGCAATCGTTCACGCCGGACGACAAACGCCGCCAGCTCGAATGGCGTGGACGTTATGCGGAATTCAATCTGGTCTATGACCGGGGGACGCTCTTCGGGCTCAAGACCGGCGGCAATATCGACGCGATCCTGATGAGTCTGCCGCCCGAGGCGGTGTGGACTTAGGGCGGAAGGGATAAGCGTCAATCACTGCGGCGCAGGATCAATATGCTGTCCACATACCAATGCAAAGCGAGATGGCGATCATCGATCCGGACCAGCCAGTTCATGCCCAGAGGAACGGCGTTCATGCCATAGTCCGCCGGGTTGCCGAATTCTCCCTCGCCACACATGACCGTAATGACTTTGACCGGAGATGCGTTCAAGCTTTGTAGTTGATAATTGGCAGGGGTAGGTGCGCCGGGATATCCGGAGGTGCCATAAGGAAAACGAGGTTGCGTAATTGTATCGTATAGCAAATCTGAAAAATACTGTCTTTTTGTGACAAAAATCGGCTTAACGCAGTCGACTCCCTACGTGATATTATTGTCCATTAAATCTGAGATAATCTTGTCATGCGCAATGATGATAATTTTTCCCAAGTAATGCTTATCATGTAATGTGGGGGCTGGTGCGTCCGCAATATTGGGTTTTGAAAAGCATAAAGGCTAGTTTTTGCAAGCTAAATTAACAACAAAGCAAAGTCGCTGGTGTATCGGCTAGCCCATGCCGTGACAGCTTTCGCTTGCGGGCTGACCCTTTCCCCTTGCCCTGCGGGGGTGCTTCCCCCCATCTAGGGCAATGCTGCGCCAGTACGAACTCGTCGAAAGGGTAAAAGCCTATGATCCGACCGCGGACGAGGCGCTGTTGAACCGTGCCTATGTCTATACCGTGCAGCGGCACGGTGCGCAAAAGCGCGCCAGTGGCGATCCCTATTTCAGCCATCCGATCGAGGTCGCCGGGCTGATGACCGAACTGAAGCTTGACCAGGCGACGATCATCACCGCGCTGCTCCACGATACGGTAGAAGACACGCTGGCCACGGTCGAGGAAATCGAACGGCTGTTCGGGCCGGAGATCGCCCGGCTGGTCGATGGCGTGACCAAGCTGTCAAAGATCGAAACGCTGACCGACAATGAGCGGGCGGCGGAAAACCTGCGCAAGTTCCTGCTGGCGATGAGCGAGGATTTGCGCGTGCTGCTGGTCAAGCTGGCGGACCGGCTGCACAACATGCGCACGCTGCATTACATCAAGAGCGCCGACAAGCGCCGCCGCATCGCGCGCGAAACCATGGAAATCTATGCCCCGCTGGCCGAACGCGTGGGCATGTACGAATATCTGCGCGAGATGCAATTGCTGGCCTTCGAGCAGCTGGAGCCCGAGGCCTATGCCACGATCACCGGCCGGCTGGCGCAGATCCGCAGCCAGGAGGGTGGGCAGGTCGGTTCCATCGCGCTGGCGATCAAGCAGGTGCTGGCCGAGGCCGGCATGAACGTCGAGGTATGGGGGCGCGAAAAACACGCCTATTCGATCTGGAAAAAAATGGCCGAGCGCCATGTCAGCTTCGAACAAATCACCGATATCATGGCGTTTCGCGTGCTGACCGACGATGTGCTGGACTGCTACCAGGCGATCGGCGTGCTGCACCGCGAATGGCAGATGATCCCCGGCCGCTTCAAGGACTATATCTCCACGCCGAAATCCAACGGCTATCGTTCGCTGCACACCGCGCTGATCTACGAGAATTCGATGCGCATGGAAGTGCAGATCCGCACGCGCGAGATGCATCGTACCAATGAATACGGGCTGGCCGCGCATTGGGCCTACAAGCAGGGCGGGGTGCGCCCCGACGGCCAGGTCGGCTGGGTGCGCGATCTGGTCGAGATCGTCGAGGCCAGCCATGATGCCGAAGAACTGCTCGAACACACCAAGATGGCGATCTACCAGGATCGCATCTTTGCCTTTACCCCCAAGGGCGCGCTGCACCAATTGCCCAAAGGCGCGACCTCGATCGATTTCGCCTATGACGTTCATACCGATCTGGGCAATCTGGCGGTCGGCGCCAAGATCAATGGGCGGCACATGCCACTGCGCACGCCACTGACCAACGGCGATGTGGTCGAGATCATCAAGAGCCGCAAGTCTGCGCCGCAATTGTCGTGGATGAGCTTCGTCGTTACCGGCAAGGCACGGGCCGCGATCCGCCGCGCGGTGCGCCAGAACGAAAAAGCCGAGATTGCCGCGATCGGGCGCAAGCTGTTCGATGAAATCGTCGAGCGGCTGCCCGCCAAAATCGGCAGGAAGGCGATCGGCGACGGGGTGAAACGTCTGGGTTTCAGCAATGCCGACGAATTGATGGTGGCGATCGGATCGGCCAAGCTGGACGACCGGCAAGTGATGGAGGCATTGGTGCCAGGCAGCGCCAAGGGCATGACCCCGCCGGTGGAATGGCCCAAGCAGGCCAGCGCCATCTCGATCAAGGGCCTGACTGCCGGGGTGGCGTTCACGCTCGCCGAATGCTGTCACCCGGTGCCCGGCGACCGCATCGTCGGCCTGCGTCGGCGGGGGGTGGGGGTGGAGGTGCATTCGATCGACTGCATGACGCTGGCCGATGGCATCGATGCCGACTGGCTGGACCTGTCATGGGGCGATTCCAATACCGGGGCGATCGGCCGCCTGCGCTGCGTGCTGTATAATCGCCCCGGCACGCTGGCCGAAGTGACCGGGATCTTTGCAAAGAACCATGCCAATATCGTCTATCTGGAAATGAGCCTGCGCGATGGTTTGTTCGGGACTTATGACGTTGAACTGGAAGTGCTGGACCTGGCGCATCTGACCCGGATCGTCAGCTCGCTGCGCGCCAGCGAGGCGGTCGCGCAGGCCGATCGGAACTGATAGCCCTTCTCTGAAGAGGAGAGGGAAGGAGCCAAAATCACCGCATCGTGATATGATCCAGCATCTGCTCATATTCGGCCACGACCTCGGCCAAAATGGCCAGCGCCAGCACCGATGGCGTGCGCGCGCTGGGAAACAGTCCGATCGGACTGCGCAGCCGGGTGCGATCCTTTGCGCTGACACCTGCTTGCGCCAGCATCGCCTGCCGCAGTTCGCGGGCCGTGTGCCCGCCTTGCGCGCCGACGTAGAAGGCCGGGGTCGCCAGCGCCCAGGGCAGGATCGTGCGTTCCCATTCATGTTCGTGAAACAGCACGGCGATCGCGGTCCAGCTGTCGATGGCCACGACCGGCGGCTGGCCCAGCGACAATGTTACATCCGCAGTTTCCCCGGAGGGCGCAGCTCCGGTCACGGCCAGGCCTTGCGCCTTTGCCAGCCGGGTGAGGGCGGTGACTTCGGGGCCGCTGCCCATGATTATCAGTCGCAACTTTGGCAGGTAATGCCTTGTAAAAGCGCCATCATGGTTATCAGGAATCACCAGATTTGCCGGATTGCGGTCAGTCAGCGCACGGGTCGCGGCGGTGAGGCGGGCGGCGTCGGGCGCCGGATCGATCAGCACGTCGATGCCGCTGCCGCATGGCAGGCGCACGTCCAGGAACGGCGACCCTTCGCCGAAGCGCAGCAGCCGGGGGGCGCCAAGCCCGCGCGCTTCCTGCGCCAGCGCCCGTTCCAGGCAGCCGTCCGCCAGCGAACCGCGAGTCGTCCCATCCGGCAGCACCGCCAGCTGCGCCCCCAGCCGGCGCGACCAGCTGCCGTCGATTCCGGTGACGGTGCACAGCGCGCCGCCGGCGTGCGCCGCCGCAAACAATGCGGCGCTGTCATCATCCCAGGGCAGGTCGGACAAGGATCTCTCCAAAAGAGAAAGAAAAACAGCCCTTTAACAAGCTCAGGCAGGACGGGGAAGGGGACATGCAGGTCGAGACAATTGGTTTAAGTCACCACATAAATTGCCGAATAACCAGCCAAATTCGCAAGGCTGGCGTCGTTTACCGACAACAGCACTTCACCGGCAACAGCGGGGCAAGGCAGGGCTTCGGGGCCCAGGTTGAACAGGCAGGTGATCCGCTGTGCCCCGCTGGTCCGCTCGAACCGCAGCAGCATCCCATCGGCCGCGCAATTTTCAAGCGCCCCGATGCGCAGCGCCGGGTGTGCCTGCCGCAGCGCCAGAACCCGCCGGGTCAGCGCCAGTTGCGAGGCCGGATCGCTGTCCTGCACGGCCACCGCGCGCGCGGTGTTGGCGGGGGATAGCGGTAGCCACGGGGTGCCGGTGGTGAAGCCGCCGAGGGGTTCGTCGCGCCACGGCATCGGGGTGCGCACACCGTCGCGCGAAAGGGTCAGCGGGTAGTTGGCGATGGCTTCGGGATCCTGCAGCAGCTCGAACGGGATGTCGTCCTGTTCCAGCCCGAGTTCCTCGCCTTCGAACAGGATGATGTTGCCGCGCAATGCCGCCAGCAGCGCGATCTTCATGCCCGCATAGCGGGCCATGTCCCCAGGCGCACACCAGCGCGAGACGGCGCGCGGGGCGTCGTGGTTTTCGAAGGCCCAGCTGGGCCAGCCTTCGCCCTTGCGCCCGGGCCAGCTGGCCATGGTATCGGCGACGAAGGCGGGGGTAAGTTCGGGCGTGTAGAGAAAATTGAAGCCATAGGCGCTCGATAGGCGGTCAGTGCCTGCGGTATAGGCCTTCATTTCAAAATCGGCCTTGTCGCCGCCGACCTCGGCCACGGTGAAGATCGCGCCGTATCCCGCGCAAAGCTGCGCGATCCGCTCGATGAACGGGATCATGCCGGGCTGCGACTGGCTGTACCGCTTGATCTGGTAATCGAACGGGCGGGTGCGCGTCTTGCCCCCAATGGCAGACAGGTCGGGCGCTGGCGGGTTGTTGCGCAGGCGCCGGTCATGCATGGCATGGTTCAGCGCATCGAGCCGGAACCCGTCCACGCCGCGATCCAGCCAGAATTTCGCGACCCCCAGCAAGGCGTCCTGCACCTCGGGATCATGCGCGTTGAGCTGGGGCTGCTCCTTCAGGAAAGTGTGCATGTAATACTGCCTCCGCCGCGCATCCCAGGTCCAGGCGGGGCCGCCGAACACCGATTGCCAGTTATTGGGCGGGGAGCCGTCCGGTTTGGGATCGGCCCAGACGTACCAGTCGGCCTTTGGATTCACCGCGTCCTGCCGACTGTCACCGAACCATGCATGCCGGTCGGAGGTGTGGGCATAGACCTGATCGACGATTATTTTCAGCCCCAGCGCATGCCCGCGCGCCACCAGCGCGTCAAAATCGGCCAGCGTGCCGAAGATCGGGTCGATGTCGCAATAATCGGCGATGTCGTAGCCGAAATCGACCATCGGCGAGGTGTAGAACGGTGAAATCCAGATCGCGTCGACCCCCAGCGAAGCGACATGGTCGAGGTGCGCGGTGATCCCGGCCAAATCGCCGATGCCGTCGCCGTTCGAATCGGCAAAGCTGCGCGGATAGATCTGGTAGATCGCGGCGCCGCGCCACCACGGATGATTTTCTTCGGCACGCGGGCGGATTCTGGCCATGGGAGGGCTCCGGCAGGGCTGGCGCCGGGACAAGCCGACCGGCGCACGATACGTGACACCGTGTCTGCACAAACTTATGTTGCGCCGCAATACGCGCTTGTGGATGGCGGCGGGTATGGCATAGCTTGACGGGCTGGAGGAACCGGAGGCCATCATTCAAAATTCTGACCGGGCGCGCCAGCCGGTTGCCGCGCGGTTGCCGATCGTCGAGGAAGCCCGCGCATGACCACCACCGCCGCCATCGAACCTACGGCACCTGGCCCGGCCGAGCAGATGTCGCCCGTTAGAGCATCGTCCGAGCAGATGTCGATCAACGATCTTTTGATCGATGTGCTGCGCCACCGGGTCGGCAAGGATGAACGCGCCGCCAAGCCGCTGGACTGGTTCACCGCCGTGGTGCTGTCGCTGCGCGACCGGATCATCGACAAATGGATGGAATCGACCCGCCGCACCTACGAGGATGGCGGCAAGCGGGTCTATTATCTCAGCCTGGAGTTCCTGATCGGGCGGCTGTTGCGCGACGCCCTGTCCAATCTCGACCTCAATGACGAGATGGAGCAGGCGCTGCGCGCGCACGGCTTCGAACTGTCGGCGCTGGAAGATGTCGAGCCCGATGCGGCGCTGGGCAACGGCGGGCTGGGGCGGCTGGCGGCCTGCTTCATGGAGAGCCTCGCCAGCCTGGATATCCCGGCCTATGGTTATGGCATCCGCTATGTGAACGGCATGTTCCGCCAGCGCATCGACGATGGCTGGCAAGTGGAACTGCCCGAAACCTGGCTGGCGCATGGCAATCCCTGGGAATTTCCGCGCTGGGAAAGCGCTTATCGTATCGGATTTGGCGGCGAGGTGGTGGAAACCCGCAATGGCGTCGCCTGGCATCCGGCCGAGCAGGTGCTGGCCACGGCGATCGATACCCCGGTGGTGGGCTGGCGCGGCAAGCGGGTGAACACGCTGCGACTGTGGACCGCCAGCTCGCTCGATCCGCTGCGCCTCGATGCCTTCAACGCCGGCGACCATTTCGGCGCGCTGGCCGATCAGGTGAAGGCGGACAGCCTGGTGCGCGTGCTGTACCCGGCCGATTCCAGCGCGGCCGGGCAGGAATTGCGCCTGCGTCAGGAGTTCTTCTTTTCCTCGGCCTCGATCCAGGACATCGTTCGCCGGCACGTCCAGTATGACGGTGATATCCTGACGTTGCCCGACAAGGCCGCGATCCAGCTGAACGATACCCATCCCGCGGTCGCCGTGGCAGAACTGATGCGGCTGCTGATCGACAGCTATGAACTGGGCTTTGACGAGGCGCTGGATATCACCCGGCGGACCATGGGCTATACCAACCATACGCTGCTGCCCGAGGCGCTGGAAAGCTGGCCGTTGCCGCTGTTCGAACGGCTGCTGCCGCGACACATGCAGATCATCTATGCGATCAACAGCCGCGTGCTGCGCGAAGCGGGCCGGGCGCAATTGGGCGATGCCGCGATGGCGGCGATTTCGCTGATCGACGAAGGCGGCGAGCGGCGCGTGCGCATGGCCAATCTGGCATTCACCGGCGCGCACAGCGTCAATGGCGTGGCCGCGCTGCACACCGAGCTGATGAAGACCACGGTATTTGCCGACCTGCACAAGCTCTATCCCACCCGCATCAACAACAAGACCAACGGCGTGACCCCCCGGCGCTGGCTGCAGCAATGCAATCCGGGGCTGACCTCGGTCATCCGCGACGCAATCGGCAGCGATTTCCTGGATGATGCAGAACGGCTAGGGGCATTGAACGCCCTGGCCGACGACAGCGCGCTGGGCGAGCGCATAGGTGCGGTCAAGCGCGCCAACAAGGTGGCGCTGGCGGCGCATCTAAAGGAATTGACCGGCGTGCGCGTCAGCCCCGACGCGATGTTCGATGTCCACATCAAGCGCATCCACGAGTACAAGCGGCAATTGCTTAACCTGGTCGAAACCGTGGCGTTGTATGACCAGATCCGCAGCCATCCCGAAAAGGACTGGGTGCCGCGGGTCAAGATTTTCGGGGGCAAGGCGGCGTCGAGCTATCACAACGCCAAGCTGATCATCAAGTTGACCAACGATATCGCCCGGCGGGTGAATGCCGATCCGGGGGTGGGCGGCTTGCTCAAGGTGGTGTTCGTGCCCAACTACAACGTCAGCCTCGCCGAGCGGATCATTCCGGCCGCAGACTTGTCGGAACAGATATCGACCGCCGGGATGGAGGCCTCGGGCACCGGCAACATGAAGTTCGCGTTGAACGGCGCACTGACCATCGGCACGCTGGATGGTGCCAATATCGAGATCAAGGACCATGTCGGCGACGACAATATCGTCATCTTCGGACTGACCGCCAATGAAGTGGCCGACAAGCGTGCCCATCATTACAACCCGCGCGAGCTGATCGAATCCCTGCCGGAACTCAACCAGGCGGTCAACGCGATTGCCGGCGGCGTATTTTCGCCGGACGATCCGCACCGCTACGAGGGGTTGATGAACGGGCTGTACGACCATGACTGGTTCATGGTCGCCGCCGATTTCGACAGCTATGCAGCGGCACAGCGCGCGGTCGATGCGCGATGGCTGGATACGGCGGGCTGGCGCACCAGCGCGATCCGGAATATTGCCAATGTGGGCTGGTTTTCATCGGACCGCACCATCGGCGAGTATGCCAGGGACATCTGGAAAATTTTGTGAAACCACCGTCGTCGGCCATCACCGCCCTGCTGGAGGGGTCACACGCCGACCCCTTTTCCCTGCTGGGCGTGCATCAGGGGCCCGGCGGCGTCTTTGCGCGCGCCTTGCTGCCGGGGGCGGAGGTGGCCGAAGCGTTCAGCCTGGCCGGCGTGCCGCTGGGCCAGCTGACGCGGATCGACGATCGCGGATTGTTCGAAGGGGCGCTGTCGGCCGGCGAGCCCCAGCCGGTGACGTATCGTTGCACCGCTGGCGCGAATAGCTGGCTGATCACCGATCCTTACAGTTTCGGACCGGTGCTGGGGCCGATCGACGATCTGCTGATCGCCCAGGGCACGCATTTCCGCCTGTTCGACAAGCTGGGCGCGCATCTGGTGCAGCACCAGGGCGCCCATGGCGTACACTTCGCCGTCTGGGCGCCCAATGCTTCGCTGGTCAGCGTGGTCGGCGATTTCAACGACTGGGATCACCGCCGCCACCCGATGCGCCGACGCAGCGACATCGGCGTGTGGGAGATTTTCCTGCCGGATATCGCCGAACGGCGCGCCTATAAATACCGCATCGTCGCGCAGGATGGCACGGTCCTGCCGCTGAAGGCAGACCCTTTCGCCTTTGCCGCCGAACTGCGCCCCGGCACGGCCTCGCTGACCACCGGCCCGATCCGGCACGAGTGGGGCGACCAGGCGCATCGCTCGTACTGGGCGGGGGTCGATCATCGCCGCCAGCCGATCACGATCTACGAGGTGCACGCCGGATCGTGGCAGCGCGACCAGCATGGCTGGTTCCTGAACTGGGATGCGCTGGCCGCGCAACTGATTCCCTATGTGGCTGAATTGGGTTTTACCCATATCCAGTTCATGCCGATATCGGAACATCCCTATGATCCCAGCTGGGGCTATCAGACCACCGGGCTGTATGCGCCCTCGGCCCGGTTCGGCCCGCCGGAAGGCTTCGCCCGCTTTGTCGATGGTGCGCATCGCGCGGGGATCGGCGTTCTGGTCGACTGGGTGCCGGCGCATTTTCCGGTTGATGAGCATGGCCTGGCCCGTTTCGACGGCACCGCGCTGTATGAACATGCCGACCCCCGGCTGGGGTTTCATCCCGACTGGAACACCGCGATCTACAATTTCGGGCGGCGCGAAGTCGCCAGTTTCCTGGTCAACAATGCGCTGTACTGGGCCGAGCAGTTCCATGTCGACGGGCTGCGGGTCGATGCGGTGGCCTCGATGCTGTACCGCGATTATTCGCGCGAACCGGGCGAATGGATCCCCAACGAAGCGGGCGGGAACGAAAACTGGGAAGCGGTCGATTTTCTGCGGGCGATGAACCGCGCGGTGTATGGCGCGCATGCCGGCTTCATGACCATTGCCGAGGAATCGACGGCGTGGCCCGGGGTGACGCTGCCCGCCTATGACGGCCAGGCCGGCAATCTTGGTTTCGGCTTCAAGTGGAACATGGGGTTCATGCACGATACCCTTGAATACATGGGGCGCGATCCGGCGCACCGGCGCTGGCACCACAGCGACATCACCTTCGGGCTGATGTATGCCTTTGCCGAGAATTTCGTGCTGCCGCTGAGCCATGACGAGGTGGTGCATGGCAAGGGCAGCCTGCTGGCCAAGATGGCCGGCGATCCGTGGCAGAAATTCGCCAATCTGCGCGCCTATTACGCGATGATGTGGGGCTATCCAGGCAAGAAGCTCCTGTTCATGGGGCAGGAATTTGCCCAGTCGCGCGAATGGAGCGAGGACCGGGCGCTCGACTGGAACCTGCGGCGCTCGGCCTTGCATGAAGGCGTGCGCTCGCTGGTGCGCGATCTCAACTGGCTGTACTGCGATCGCCCGGCACTGCATGCCGGCGATTGTGACCGCGCGGGCTTCGAGTGGCTGATTGTGGACGATGCGGAAAACTCGGTCTTCGCCTGGCTGCGCCGCGCGCCGGGGGAAAAGCCGGTGGCGGTGATCGTCAACATGACCCCCACGCTGCATTTGACTTATCGCGTGCCATTGCCGCAAGACGGCGTGTGGCGCGAAGTGATCAATACCGATGCAACCGTCTATGGCGGCAGCGGGGAAGGCAACATGGGCCTGGCGACGGCGAAGGACGGCCATGCCTTGCTGGTGCTGCCGCCGCTGGCCACGCTGATGCTGGAACCGGCGGGTTAGCCGGGGAATTATGAATCCATAATCGCAGCACCGGCCAGCGAAGCGAGAGGACGCGCAATGAGGCAATCATGGGGCCACCAGCCACTGGCGCGCGAGGCGATGGCCTATGTCCTGGCCGGCGGGCGCGGCAGCCGGCTAAAGGAACTGACCGATAACCGGGCCAAGCCGGCGGTCTATTTCGGCGGTGTTTCGCGCATCATCGATTTCGCGCTGTCCAACGCGATCAATTCGGGCATTCGCCGGATCGGCGTCGCCACGCAATACAAGGCGCATTCGCTGATCCGCCACATGCAGCGCGCGTGGAATTTCATGCGGCCCGAACGCAATGAAAGCTTCGACATTCTGCCCGCCAGCCAGCGCATCGACGAATTGCACTGGTACGAAGGGACCGCCGACGCGGTGTTCCAGAACATCGACATCATCGCCGCCCATGCGCCCCGCTACATGGTGATCCTGGCCGGCGATCACATCTACAAGATGGATTACGAGCTGATGCTGCAACAGCATGTCAGTTCGGGCGCGGATGTCACGATCGGCTGCCTGGTCGTGCGCAAGCGGGAAGCCAGCGAGTTCGGCGTGATGGCGGTGGATGACGAAGACACGATCACCTCGTTCCTGGAAAAGCCGGCGGACCCGCCGGGCATTCCCGGCAATGACGATTTTGCCCTGGCATCGATGGGCATTTATGTATTCGACACCGAATTCCTGTTCGAAGAACTGCGGCGCGACGCCGAAACGGCGGGGTCCAGCCGCGATTTCGGCAAGGACATCATTCCCTACATCGTCCGTCACGGCAAGGCGGTGGCACACCGCTTCAGTGCCAGCTGCATCCGCGCATCCGAGGAAATCGGCGAATACTGGCGCGATGTCGGCACCCTCGATGCCTATTTCGATGCCAATCTCGACCTGACCGACGTCGTGCCCCACCTTAACATGTACGATCGCGAATGGCCGATCTGGACCGACCAGATCGTTGCCGCCCCGGCCAAATTCGTGCATGATCAGGACGGCCGGCGGGGCCATGCGATATCCTCGCTGATCTCGCAGGACTGCATCGTTTCGGGCTCGCTGGCGCGGCGCAGCCTGTTGTTCACCGGGGTCAAGATGGGCAGTTTTTCCTGCGCGGAGGAGGCGGTGATCCTGCCTTACTGCAATATCGGCCGCAATGCGCGGCTGCGCCGGGTGATCGTCGATTCCGGGGTGCGCATTCCCGAGGGGCTGGTCGTGGGCGAAGACCCGGAACTGGACGCCCGCCGCTTTCGCCGTACCGATAACGGGGTGTGCCTGATCAACAAGGCGATGGTCGATCGGCTGGCATAGGCATGGCGCACAAGGCCTCATACCGGGTTGCGATAACTCAGGCTCCTCCCCCTTCAGGCGATCGTTGGGTGGGGCTGCACTGCGGGCAGGGCAGGCGTGCGGCGTTCGCCTCGCTCCCCCACCCCCAACCCCTCCCCGCCGGGGAGGGGAGATGAGTCTGCATCACTCCACCCCGCTGCGCGTCCTGTCGGTCGCATCGGAAGCGGTGCCGCTGGTCAAGACCGGCGGACTGGGCGATGTGGCCGGTGCGCTGCCCGGCGCGGTGGCGCCGCATGGCGTGACGATGACGACGCTGATCCCCGGTTATCCGTCGGTGATGGCCGCCCTAGGGCTTTCGGCGGCGGACAGGAACGCCGGTCGCAAGGGCGCGCGCAAACCCACGCCGGGTGCCGGGGTGGTGCATCGATGGGAGCACCTGCTGGGCGAACCGGCGCGGCTGCTGAGTGCCAATCTGGGCGCCAATCCGCTGCTGGTGCTCGATGCACCCTCGCTGTTCCACCGCGAGGGCGGGCCGTATGGCGATCCGCTGGGCCGCGACTGGCCGGATAACTGGCGCCGGTTTGCGGCACTGGGTCGCGCCGCTGCCGATATTGCGGGCGGCGCCATAGCTGACGCCGCTGGGGCGCTGAGCTTTGACCTGCTCCATGCGCACGACTGGCAGGCGGGGATGGCACCCGCCTATCTGCGCTTTGCCCCGGTTGCCGGCGCGCGCCATGTACCATCGGTGATGACGATCCATAACATGGCATTCCAGGGTCATTTTCGCCGCGAGGTGTTCGCCGGGCTCGAACTGCCGCAAGCCGCCTGGGCCATGGATGGCGTCGAATACCACGGTGGCGTCAGCCTGCTCAAGGCCGGGCTGGAAGCCGCCAGCGCAATCACCACCGTCAGTCCGACTTATGCGATGGAAATCCGCCTGCCCGAATTCGGCATGGGGCTGGAAGGGTTGATCCGCAGCCGGGGCGACCGGGTCCACGGCATCGTCAACGGCATCGACCGGGCCGAATGGAATCCGGCGACCGACACCGCGCTGGAGGCGCCGTACAGCGCCCGCAGCCTGTCGCGCCGCGCCGCGAACAAGCGTGCGCTGGAGGTGGACTTTGGACTGGAGCCGGGGGATGGTCCGCTGTTCGTGGTGATCAGCCGGCTGACCTGGCAAAAGGGCATGGATGTGCTAGGCGAAGTGCTGGATCATCTGGTCGGGCTGGGCGGGCGGCTGGCGCTGCTGGGCGCGGGCGATGCCGCGCTCGAGGCGGAACTGCGCAAGGGCGCGGCGCGGCATCCGGGGCGCATCGGCATCACCATCGGCTATGACGAACTGCTGGCGCACCGCATGCAGGCGGGCGGCGACGCCATCCTCGTGCCCAGCCGCTTCGAACCCTGCGGCCTGACCCAGCTTTATGGCCTTGCCTATGGCTGCGTGCCGGTGGTGGCGCGGACCGGCGGGCTGGCCGACACCGTGATCGATGCCAATCTGGCGGCGATCGATGTCGATGCGGCGACCGGCATCCAGTTTTCCTCGGCGGATTACCCGCATCTGGCCTTTGCGATCTCCCGCGCCGTCAACCTCTACCATCAGCCGCAATTGTGGCGGCGCATCCAGCTTGCGGGCATGAAGTCCGATTTTTCGTGGAGTCGCAGCGGCGACGCCTATGCCCGATTGTATCGCCAGCTTGTTTCGGAGGCATGATGACCGTTACCACGCCGACCACGCCTTACGCCGGCCAGAAACCAGGCACCTCGGGCCTGCGCAAGAAAGTGCGGGTTTTTCAGCAGCCGAACTATGCGGAAAATTTCATCCAGTCGGTGTTCGACTGCGCCGATGTTCCGCCCGGATCGACGCTGGTCATTGGCGGCGATGGCCGGTTCCATAACCGCGCGGTGATCCAGCAGGCGATCCGCATGGCGGCGGCCAATGGGTATGGCCGGGTGCTGGTGGGGCAGGGGGGCATTCTGTCCACCCCGGCGGCAAGCCATGTCATTCGCAAATATGCGGCATCGGGCGGGTTGATCCTGTCAGCGAGCCATAATCCCGGCGGCCCTGACGAGGATTTCGGGATCAAGTACAACACCGGAAACGGCGGGCCCGCGCCCGAAGCGGTGACCGAGGCGATCCATGCCCGCACCGGCACGATCACCCGCTGGCTGGCGGTGGCTGCGCCCGACATCGATCTGGACCGGATCGGCCGCGTCGAGGTGGCGGAAATGGCGGTGGATGTCATCGATCCGGTCGCCGATTACGCCGCGCTGATGGAAGAACTCTTCGACTTTCCGGCGATTCGCGCCGCGGTGCATGAAGGCTTCACCATGGCCTTCGACGCGATGCACGCGGTTACCGGTCCCTACGCGCACGAGATCCTGGAAAAGCGGCTGGGCTTCCCCCCCGGCACTGTCCACAACGGTACTCCGCTGGAGGATTTCGGGGGCCATCATCCCGACCCCAACCTGGTTCATGCCAAAGTGTTGTACGATGTGATGATGTCGCCCGAGGCGCCGGTGCTGGGCGCGGCATCGGATGGCGATGGCGATCGCAACCTGATCATCGGCAAGGGCTGTTTCGTCACCCCGTCGGATTCGCTGGCGATGCTGGCGGCCAACGCCCACCTCGCGCCCGGCTATGCCCGCGGGCTCGCCGGGATCGCCCGCAGCATGCCGACCAGCGCCGCCGCCGATCGCGTGGCCGAGGCGCTGGGCATCCCCATGTTCGAGACGCCCACCGGCTGGAAATTCTTTGGCACCCTGCTCGATGCCGGGCAGGCCACGATCTGCGGCGAGGAAAGCGCCGGCACCGGCAGCGACCATGTTCGCGAAAAAGACGGGCTGTGGGCGGTCCTGCTATGGCTCAACATCCTGGCCGTGCGCCGGATCAGCGTCGCCGAACTGGCGCGCGAGCACTGGGCGCGGTTCGGACGAAATTACTATGCGCGCCATGATTTCGAGGCCGTGGAGACCGCGCAGGCCGATGCGGTGATCGCGCAGGTGACCGCATCGCTGCCGACCCTGCCGGGCCAGCGTTTTGCCGGGCTGACCGTCGCTGCCGCCGACAGCTTTTGCTACACCGACCCGATCGACGGCTCGACCAGCGCCAACCAGGGCCTGCGGGTGCTGTTCGAGGGCGGGTCGCGCGTCGTGCTGCGCTTGTCGGGCACGGGCACCGCAGGCGCCACGTTGCGGCTGTACCTCGAACGCCATGAGCCGGCGGACGGCAGGCTGGATGAGGCGACCCCGGACATGCTGGCCGAGCTGATCGCCGCTGCGGAAGCCATCGCCGGGATCGCCCGCCACACCGGTCGCGCTGCGCCGGATGTCGTGACTTGAGCGAAACCCTTGGCGCCATCGCCACGGCGGACGGCACCAGCTTTGCGGTCCGTGCCCCGCGCGCTGCGGCGGTGTCGCTGTGCCTGTTCGAGGATCAGGCCGAACAGCGCATTGCCATGCGGCGTACTGTCGATGTCTGGCAAGTCGAGCTGTCGGGCAATCTGGCCGGCGCGCGCTATGGCTATCGCGCGTGGGGCGAATGGGCGCCAGAACGCGGGCTGTGGTTCGATCCGGCCAAGCTGCTGATCGATCCCTATGCGGTGCAGCTCGACCGGCGACCGGCCTATAGCCCGCGCCTGGCGATCCAGGGCGAGGATACCGCCGCGCTGGTGCCTAAGGCGGTGGTTCCAGGCATGTTTCCCGAAATCGAGCGCGCGCAGCCTTTGTTCAGCCGTGGCGGGCTGGTCTATGAACTGCATGTACGCGGCTTTACCATGCGTCATCCGGAGGTGCCTGCCGCGCTGCGCGGCACGGTGGCGGCGCTGGCCCATCCCGCGATCATCGCGCATCTGCAAAGGCTGCATGTTTCGGCGGTCGAGCTGATGCCGATCGTATCCTGGCTGGACGAGCGGCATCTGCCGCCGCTGGGTCTCACCAACTTCTGGGGCTACAATCCCATCGCCCCGATGGCGCTCGACCCCGCGCTGTGCCCCGGCGGCATGGCCGAACTGCGCCACACGGTAGCGGCATTGCATGACGCGGGGATCGGGGTGATCCTGGACGTGGTGCTGAACCATAGCGGCGAAAGCGACCTGCAAGGGCCGGTGATCGGGCTGCGCGGGCTGGACGATGCGATGTATGGCCACCAGCCGGACGGTGCACCGATCAACGCGACCGGTTGCGGCAATACGTTGAATTTCGCTTACCCGCCGATGCGCGAGCTGGCGCTGGCGACGCTGCGCCATTTCGTCCGCCACGCGGGGATCGACGGTTTCCGCTTTGATCTGGCAACGGTGCTGGCGCGCGGGCCCGGCTTCGACAAGTCCGCGCCGTTCTTTGCCGAGATCGCGGCCGATCCGTGGTTGGCCGACCGGGTGCTGATCGCTGAGCCCTGGGACATTGGCCCGGGCGGCTATCAGCTGGGGCAGTTTCCGGAAAACTGGCTGGAATGGAACGATCGTTTTCGCGACGATGTCCGCCATTTCTGGCGCGGCGACGAGGCGCCGGGCGTGCTGGCCACGCGGCTGGCCGGATCGGCGGATGTGTTCGGCGAGCAGAACTGCCGCAGCGTCAATTTCCTGTGCGCCCACGATGGTTTTTCGCTGGCCGACCTGGTTGCTTACGCCGATCGCCATAACGACGCCAACGGCGAGAACAATCGGGACGGGCATGGCGAGAACTTCAGCTGGAACAATGGCGTCGAAGGGCCGACCGGCGATTTCTCGATCCTGGGCCGCCGCGCCGCCGATTGCCGCGCCATGCTGGGCACCCTGTTTGCCTCGACCGGCACGATCATGCTGTGTGCAGGTGACGAGTTCGGCCGCACCCAGCAAGGCAACAATAACGCCTATTGCCAGGACAATGCGATCAGCTGGCTCGACTGGCAGCACCGCGATCGCGCGCTGGAAGATCATGTTGCGGAGCTGGCGGCATGGCGCGCGGCGCGGCTGGGGCGCTTTGCCCAGTTTCCGCGTTCGGGCGAATGGTCGCGGCCGGACGGCACGGCGATGACCGCCGCCGACTGGGACAGCACGGCCACGGCGGGCCTGCGCTATCGCTCCACCGACCGCGAGCGGGCTTACAATCTGGTGGTGGATCGAAACGGTCGGACGGTGACGGTTTCCGACATCTGATCAGGTCGGATCGGATTATGGCCAGCCGGATCAGATGCTTGATCGGCTGGCTGCACCGGCAGGCCGACGGAACCAAACCCGGCACGATGCATTCATTTTCCATCGGGCAGCATTGCGCTCCAGCTTGGCGGTGAACATGATCATGCGACCACTCCACACGTTAGACCCGGCGCTCTATCCGGAGGGATCCGAAGTCGAGCATGGCATATCGGCAGTGGCCTGGCCGGCGATCTGGGCTGGTACGGTGACGATCGTGGCGGTTTCGCTGATCATGATGTTGCTGGGCTCGGGATTCGGGCTGGCCGAGAGTTCGCCGTGGCCCGGCATGGGGGTCAAGCCAGCGACGTTCACCGCATGGGCCGGCATCTGGCTGATCGTCACGCAATGGGTTTCGGCGGCGCTGGGCGGCTATATGGCCGGGCGGCTGCGCGTGCGCTGGCACGGGTTGCACACCCATGAGGTGCTCTTCCGCGATACGGCGCATGGCCTGCTGAGTTGGGCGATGGCCACGATCGTGGTGATCGGGACGGCGGTGGTGATGTCGGCGCTCAGCAGCATGAATGCACCACCCGATGTCGATGTGACTGTGGTCGTCACCGACGCCATGCGCAGGGCTGCGGCGGCGTTTGCGATCTATTCGGCGCTTTCGATGCTGGTGGGCGCGTTCATCGCCTGCGTGGCGGCGGCCATCGGCGGCGGCCTGCGCGACCGGCATCCGTGAACTGGCCGCTGCAAGGCTGAGTTGATCGATTTCGAGCACGATGCCGTTGATCTGAATCGGCAACCAAAACCCGCCTGTCCCGAGCCTGTCGAAGGCTGCACTTCCTGCTTGAGGCGGGGCGGGGCCCACAAGGAAAAGGACAGCCCTTCGACAGGCTCGGAACAGACGGGTTTGGGGCAGATTTAGTGCGATACGTCAGGAGGCGACGATGACCAAATTCGGCTACAAGCTGATGACCGAGGAGCACGGTCCCAAGGCGCTGATCGAGAACGCCGTCCTGGCAGAGGCGGCGGGGTTCGATTTCGTGTCGATCTCCGATCATTTCCATCCCTGGCTGGATGCACAGGGCCACGCGCCATTCGCCTGGAGCGTGCTGGGCGCGATCGCGCATGCCACCTCAGCGATCGGGATCACTACCGGGCTGACTTGCCCGATCATCCGCTATCACCCTGCGATCATCGCCCAGGCCGCTGCAACGATCGCGCTGATCAGCGACAACCGCTTTACCCTGGCGGTCGGCGCCGGCGAACGGCTGAACGAACACGTCACGGGCGCGCGCTGGCCATCGATTCCGGAACGCCACGCGATGCTGGCCGAGGCGATCGAAATCTGTCGCCTGCTGTGGCAGGGCGGGGTTCATACCCATGTCGGCCGGCACTTTATCCTCGATCATGCGCAATTATACGATGTGCCCGCACGTCCCGTTCCGGTGGTGGTCGGGGTCAGCGGTGCGCGTTCGATCGAACTTGCGCGGGCGCAGGCTGACGGCATCATGGCCACCGAGCCTAAGCCGGAACTGGTGCAATCGTTCCTGAAAGACGGAAAATCGGGGCCATGTTATGGAGAGGTGGCGCTGGCCTATGCGCCCACGGTCGAGGAAGGCCACCGCATCGCGCATGAACGGTTTCGTTTTTCAGTGCTGGGTTGGGCAGTGAACAGCGAATTGCCCACGGTCGCCGGCTTTGAAGCGGCGACAAAGTCGATCACGCCCGAGGGTCTCGCCAAGGAGATTTCAGCCGGCCCGGATGTCGCCGTGCATGTCGCGGCGATCCGCAAATACGTGGATGCCGGGTTCGATCATCTGGCCCTGGTCGGGATCGGACCGGATCAGGCCGGGTTCACCAGGTTTTTCGAGACGGAACTGAAGCCGGCGCTAACGGAACACGGGCTTAGCTGACCGGGCAGGCGACAGAAGGGCAGCCCTTCGACAGGCTCGGGACGGGCGGGGCGGGGGTGCGGGATGTGCGGCACGATGCTCCACACCCGCACTGGCGGGGAGGAGCTCCCGGGCGCCCCGTTCGCCGCGCGCCGCTTATTTCCGGTCGCTGCCGGGCTCGGCCAGGCCGCGATGCTGTTCCGCCAGCACGCCGGCCGGCACGACATTGGCGGTCGCCTGCTGGACCTTGTTCTTCCAGCCCGAGACGATGCTCGCCTTGCCCGCCATCACGGAGGCATAACCGTCCTTGGCCACATCGGCCGGATCGCTCTTGGTGTCGGATGCCCCGACCTTGGTGTCGTCCAGCCCGGCGCGGTGAAAGAATTCGGTTTCGACCGGGCCGGGCATCAGCGTGGTCACCGTAACGCCATCGGCATCCTTGATTTCGTTGCGCAGGGCGTCGGTGAAATTGTCCACGAACGCCTTGGTGGCGTTGTAGACCGCGTTGAACGAGCCGGGAATGAAACCGGCGATCGAGCCGGTAACCAGCACCTTGCCGCCATTGCGGGCGACCATTGGCGTCAGCACGCGCTGTACCAGATAGATTGTCCCGGTGATGTTGGTATCGACGACGTGCCGCCATTCGTCGGGGGTCTGATCGAGGAACGCGTGGCCCAGCCCGTGGCCGGCATTGGCGCAGAGCAGGTCGACCTGCCGCGAGCCAGCCGCCTGCAACAAGCGATCGACCCCTTCGAAGGACGCCAGATCGCCCTCCAGAACCTGCACTTCGACGCCCAGGCCCTGCAATCCCGATGCCGCGTCGCCCAGCGGGGTATCGGCGGCGATCAGCAGGTCATAGCCATCCTTTGCCGCCAGCCTGGCCAGTTCAAGCCCGATTCCGGTCGAAGCACCGGTCACGATTGCAAATTTATCAGCCATTTGGTTTCTCCAGTTAAAGTCAGGCGGCCAGTGCGAGGCCGGGTTTGAGGACGACCTTGGTCACCTCGTTCTGCTGGTCGTGGAACATCTTGTAACCCTGCGGCGCTTCCTCCAGCGAAAGGCGGTGGGAGATCAGGAAGGTGGTATCGATCTTGTCTTCCAGGATCGCCGCCAACAGCCCGGGCATGTAATGCTGGACATGAGTCTGCCCGGTTTTCAGCGTCAGGCCTTTTTCCATGAAGGCGCCCAGCGGGAACTTGTCCACCAACCCGCCATAGACCGCCGGCATCGACACCCGCCCGCCCTTGCGACAGGCAATGATCGCCTGGCGGATCGAATGCGGACGATCGGTGCCCAGGAACAGCGACTTCTTGATCTGGTCGATGACGTTGTCGACGAAGAAGCCATGGGCTTCCAGCCCGACCGAATCGATCACCGCATCTGGGCCGATCCCGCCGGTCATCTCCATCAGCACTTCATACGTCTTCGATTCCTCGAAGTTGATCGTTTCGGCGCCGAATTTCTTCGCCAGTTCCAGCCGGTGCGGGAAGTGATCGATGGCGATGACCCGCGCCGCACCCATCAGGAACGCCGATTGCACCGCGAACAGCCCAACCGGGCCGCAACCCCACACCGCGACGATGTCGCCCGGTTCGATCTGCGCATTTTCCGCCGCCATCCAGCCGGTCGGCAGGACATCCGACAGGAACAGCACCTTCTCGTCGTCGACCCCGTCCGGGATCACGATCGGGCCGACATCGCTGAACGGCACGCGCACATATTCGGCCTGGCCCCCGGCATAGCCGCCGGTCATGTGGCTGTAGCCGAACAGGCCGCTCATCGGCTGGCCGTACAGTTCCTGCGCGATGTCCTGGTTGTCGGCGGGCAGGCCGTTGTCGCAGGCGGAATACTGGTGCTTGCCGCAATGGTAGCAGCTGCCGCAGGCCATGGTAAACGGGACCACGACCCGCTGGCCCTTTTTCAGCGTCGATTTTGGGCCGGTCTCGACCACCTCGCCCATGAATTCATGGCCCAGGATATCGCCCTTCTGCATGGTCGGGATGTACCCGTCGTACAGGTGCAGGTCGGAGCCGCAGATGGCGGTCGAGGTGACCTTGATGATCGCATCGCGGGGGTTGATGATTTCGGGATCGTCCACCGTGTCAACGCGGACATCGTGTCGGCCATGCCAGGCTAAGGCGCGCATCAGGCGTTTTCCTCTTCCAGTTGCTTGCGGGTACGCGCGGCGGTCGCGATTTCGCCGGTTTCCATCAATTGCTTGAACCGGCGCAAGTCGCGGCGCGCCTGGATGCCGGGTTCGCGCTGGAACAGCCTGGCGACCAGCCTGCCGATCGCGCCGGCGGGCGGGTCATAGGCCAGCGTCGTGGTCACCACCGTACCGCGCGCCCCGGCATCGCGGAACGTGACGCGGCCGCTGTTGGCCACGTCGGCACCATCCTCCGAAGCCCAGGCGATGAAGCTGTCGGGTGCCTCGTCGGTGATCACGGAGTTCCATTCCACGGTCGCGCCTGCCGGGGCCTTGACCACCCAATGCGACCGCTTGTCGTCCAGTACCTCGACGCGCTCGACGTTTTCCATGAAGCTGGCGAGATTGGCGAAATCGCGGAAATAGGCGAATAACTCGCCCGGCGGCCGATTGATCGTGACCGACCGCGCGATCAGCGTGTCGCCGTGAGACGCGATGGCGGCCTGGGCGGGGTCATCGGCGCCATGGCCATGTTTCGAAGTTGCGAGCGGTGCGTCGTCGGTCAGGGCATCTTGGTCGGCCATGGGCAGCTCCCGAAAATCGATGATACCGCGCAGAGCGCATCGACGGGCGGTCGGTTCCCGAAAAAAAAGCCGACTATTTTAAATCTGACAGGCCGGCGTCGCCGGTTACCGGCCACGAGGGATCATTTTCGCGCGGCTGGCGTTTTTCCGGTGATGGACCATCCTGACGCCCTGCAATCGTCGGAACGAAGCGCCGATTTGCCGGCCGAGCCCGCCCGTCATCCGGCGCTACGGCTGGCGGCGCGGCTGCTGGGTATCGTGGTCCTGTTGCTCGTCGCCATCTGGCTGGTGCTGTTCATCACCAGGGGCCGGTTCCTCAAGCTTGGTTTCGAGCGGCTGGCATCCGCGCAGATGCAGCGCCGGGTGACGGTCGGGGGCGATTTCAACCTGTATTTCGACCCGTTCGACGTCGCCTTCCTGGCTGAGAACATCAACATCGCCAATCCGCCGTGGACGCATGCGCCGCAGTTCTTCACCGCGCAGCGGGTCGCCTTGCGGCTGCGCACCCTGCCGCTGCTGTTCGGCAAGCGCGAGATCGCCTGGCTCGACCTGAGCGGGTCGAGGGTCGCCGCCGAATGGGATGCGCGCCACTTGCGCAACAGCTGGACGTTCGGCGATCCGAATCAGCACGGCCATCCGTTGCAACTGCCCGATATCAAGCACGGCACGATCGCGGGCACGACGGTGGATTATCGCGATCCGGTGCTGCTGTTGATTGCCAGGATCGGCATCGACACGATCCAGGCCCGCGATACGCATTTTTCCCATGACATTCGCTTCGCCGGCACGGGTACGATGCGCGGCAAGCCGGTCGGCTTTTCGGGCAGCATCCTCGATCCCAACCAGACGGTGGCCGGCGGCCAGACGAAGCTGGTGTTTCACGCCAACGCCACGCGCACCGTCATGGATGCCAACGGCGTCTTGCCGCAAGGCACCAGCCTTGACGGTGCCCAACTGCACACCGCCGCTCGCGGCAGCGACATGGCCGATCTGTTCGGCCTGATCGGCGTGTCCACGGTGCGCACGCGCGCTTATCATCTGACCTCCAACCTGACCTACACCGGCAGCCAGTGGGAATTTACCCGGCTAGTCGGCGAATTCGGCGACAGCGATGTCGCGGGACGGCTGACAGTGGCGCTGCCGAAGGACCGCCTGCTGCTCACTGCCGATGTGGCCACGCGGGAACTGGATATCCTGGATGCCGGTCCGTTCATCGGCTATGACCCCCAGCGGCTCGACGCCCTGGGGACGAGCGGCGCGGTCCGGCAGGTCGGCGGCCATCCGCGCATCATTCCCGACGCGGCGATCCCGACCGGTTCGATCGGCGTGTTCGATGCCAATGTGCATTATCATGTCGGCGCAATCCGGGCGAAGGACTTTCCGGTCAACAATATCGACGTGACGCTGACGCTCGATCATTCGCTGCTGCGGCTGCATCCGGCGCGCGCCAGCCTGGCCGGCGGTACCCTGACCGCCGACCTGATGTTGAACGCGCGCCGCGCGCCCGCGCTGGTCGAATATGACGTACGCTTGTCGCCGACCCCGATCGGCAAGCTGCTGGCGCGCTTTGGCGTGGCCGAATCCGGCACCACCGGCACGCTGTCCGGGCGCATTCACATGCGCGGCCAGGGCACCAGCGTACAGCAGAGCCTGGCCACCTCGAACGGCCGCATGGTGGCGATCATCCCGACCGGAACGCTGTCGGAGCGCAATGTGAAGCTGTCCGCGCTCAACCTGGGCACTTTCGTCCAGAAGATGTTCCAGAAGCAGTTAAAAGAACCGGTGCAGGTCAATTGCGGCGTCGTGGCTTTTTCCGTCCGCAACGGCATGGCCGCCGCCGATCCGATCCTGATCGACACGAAGAAGAGCGTCATCACCGGCAACGGCGGCTTCAGCTTCCGCGACGAGGCGCTCGACCTGTCGGTGCGGGCCAAGTCCAAGACCTTCAGCCTGTTCTCACTGCAATCCCCCGTGGGCGTAAACGGCTATATGGCCGCGCCAGGCATCCAGCCGATCAGCAGGCAATTGGTGGAACGGCTGGGGGTTGCGGCTGCGGCAGGCGTGGTACTTGGTCCGTTTGCCCCGATCGCGGCGTTTGTCGACCTGGGCAATGCCAAGGCGGCAGCCTGCGGGCCAGTGCTGGCGGGCGCAACTGCGGCGGGGCAGCGTACGAGCAAGGGGGATGTGCGCAAGGATGTGGGGAAGCCGTCGGCCAAAATGCTCAAGAAGCGCTATTGAATAGAATAACCCCGCGTGTGGCTGCCACACGCGGGGTTGAACGAGGCAAAGTTGCCACGCGTTAGTATTGCAAGGTAAGGTTGACGAAGAACGTCCGACCAAGAGGGTCATAGACCGTGGGAAAGGTGTTGCCGGCGTTCACCCCGGATGAACCGGAGTTGCCGCCAACTATAGGTGGGTCAATGTTGAACATATTCTTTACCCCGACACGCAATTTATACTTGTCGGCTATATCGAACCCAGCCGTCGCATCGAAATACGAGTAGGAGGGGATGCGATAGACAGCGTAAGGGTTGGAGGCATTTGCCACGACATCGACGGCGTCCTCGGTGACCGAGCCCAGTAAACGCCAGGCACCGTAAAACGAGAACGGACCGTTCTGGTAAGTCGCACTGACGATATGCTTCCATTTCGGCATTGGCGCGCCTTGTGGTCCGGTGCCGCCATCGACGAACGCACAGGCACTGCCATAGTGGCCGGAGCAGGATGTATCCGCACTGCCATTCAGGAAGTCCCAATTGATGATATAAGTGCCGGCGACCCCCAGAGTGAGCGAACTGTCATGGCCGAGGTGGAACTTGTAGTCCGCGGTCACGTCGATGCCGCTGGTTCTCAGGCTTGCGACATTGATGAGCAGTTCTTCGACGCCGGACGTCGCACTGCTCGCGAGTTCACCGTGGATGGGATCGCGGATAATAAAGCTGCACAACGCCGAGTCGCCGCCGAAGCATCCGCTGACAATCTGCTGTGCGTTTGCCGAAGCGATATAGTCGGAGATCTTGATATGATAGTAATCCACGGTCATGTGGAAAGCGGGTAGTGACGGCGGTGCGAGCACTGCGCCGAGCGTGATCGTGGTCGCTTTCTCAGGCTTCAGGTTGGGATTGCCGCCGGTCAGTTCATTGACCTGGCCAGCGATGACATCGGGGATCGATCCTGCCTTGACGAGGTTGGCTGGAGCACCTTGAGCAATACAGATCGACTGATAAGCGGCGGGAACGGTCCCTGCGCAAGGATCGTGCGCAATGTTGTCGGTGCCATTCGGGGTAACCGGTTCATCCAGTTCGTTGAGGTTGGGATCGCGGGTCGCCTTGTTGTAGAGCGCGCGCAACCGAAGCCCTGCAACCGGAGTCCAGTCACCACCGAATTTGTAGGTTAGCTGGTTGTTCTTGTTCGTACCGCCAACGGTGTGGTTGGTATAAGCGGAATAGCGAATGCCGCCTTCGAAACCCAGCTCCTGGAAAAAGGGCTTGTCGGTGACCAGAGGCATCTTGATCTCACCATAGACTTCTTTCACGTTGAACGATCCTGCCGGGACAGCGTTCGATTCACCGTAATAGAGCAGGTCACCCGAGGATTCCGATGCGCTGACCGATTGGCTGCCTTCCTCTCGCCTGTACTCGACGCCCGCAGCCACGGCTGCGCCATCGCTGGCAAAAGGCGACTTCAATGCATCGAGTGAACCAGATATACTGCCGCCACCGATTTCCTGCTCGTAATGATTGTCGATCGTCCCGGTTTCCGAGATGTAGCTCAGCGAGGCAGCAGAAATCGGAGCAGTCGAAAACACATTCAGGGGTATGCAGCCGCCGCTGGGATCGGCACATTGCGCGACGCCGTTAACGGTCACCGCATCGATGGCCTGCTGGGTGCGTGCATAGCTGATGTCATTGGCTTCGTTCAAATGACGGTCGTTGGAGCCGTATTGACCGAAAACCTCCCAATTGAACTTTGGACCCAGGCTGCCTTTGAACCCACCCACAATGTATTTTACTTTAGTGCTGAAGGATTCGACGCGGCCGCCGTCTTCGACAATGCGGCGACCAATCGCGACGTTGGCGGTGCCATCGGCATTGAGGTTATCGGGATCGCTGAAAATCAAATTATAGTTGGTGGCGTTCAAGAAAGGATTGGTTGGCGAGATCGTGAAATTATATCCGGCGGTGGCCGTCGGCGCCAAAGTGGCGACTATATCGGAATGAGTATAGCTGCCGCGGATGTACATCGATATATCATCGGTGATCGGCTGCTGGAACATCGCCATGACCGTCCATTTACTAAGCGGCGTTACGAAATAATTAGCAGGGTTGAAGTTGTATGGTTTATACACGCCCTGCACAAAATTGCCATTGCTGTCCAACTGACAGCGATGAGGACAGTTGGCAATGGTGATGACCGTGGGCACCGCATTGCTCGATCCAGACGGTTGCAGCGAGCTGGAATCGAGATCAGTCGCAGCAAATGCGCGCGCCGACTCATAGACGCCGTCGCGTTTGGTATATTGTCCGCCGATCACCAGATGGCCATCGTTAGGCAGCTTGAAGCCGACCTTGGCATCGACGTTTGTCTGCATACCGTCGCCATAATTCGTGATCTGGGTGCTGGCGTCGCCTGTCGCGCCGACGTAAGTGTCGTCAAGAATGAAGTTGACCACGCCGGCGATCGCGTCGGCGCCATACACCGTCGAAGCACCGCCGGTCAGCACGTCGACCCGCTTGATCATGACGGAGGGGATCGCATCGATATCGACAGGCCCGGTGATATCGCCCGGCACCATGCGCTTGCCGTCGAGCAGCACCAGGGTTCGTCCTGCCCCCAGGCCGCGCAAGTCGACGTTGGCTTCGCCGCTGCCGCCGTTGTTGGTGGCGCTGTCAATCGATGACACGAATTGTGGCAGCTGGGTGAGATAACTTTCCACGGTGTTGGAGTTGGTAACCGACAGTGTTTCGGCAGTCACAGAAGCTATTGGCGAGGCGGATTTCAGATCGGGGCGATTGACAATGCGCGTACCGGTGACAACAATTTCGTCCCCACCGTTTGCGCCGGCGCTGGGTGTGTCGATAGGCGCAGGCGCGTTAGTTCCCGGAGCAGGTGCAGCTTGCTGAGCCAAAGCGCCGGCAGAACCAGCAAGCGATGCCACGCTCAGCACCAATGGTGCGACCCCACATTTCAGAATATTACGCTTGGAAACATTGATCATGGTTCACCCCTCAAATCAGGGCGGCAACACCTGCCGTCCTGGACGAGCCCATCGATGTTTCTGGCCAGATTTTCTTAGTCCCCACCCAGCGTGATCCGACCAGAGATCGCACAGGAATGCAGTTATTGTCTGTTATTTTCGCATCCGCACAATCGGGATTCTCCAAGCTGTAACGGATTTGGAGCGGGATGTTGCAAAAGGGTTACAGAGGTTACATTCCGGCCACGCCGCCGATTCCATTGTCTCAAAATTGCTGAAAATGACCGTTCGGAGACAGTTTATAATGCTTCGTCCGGTCAAGGATTCGCTAGCAGCGGGGCGGTGTCGAGAAATCCGATCAGTCCCCGCTCATATCGCGACAGCCACCGAGTCTTGCGGGGGAGGCACAGGGTGCCGCGCAGATCGGCCTGCGCATTCTTGTCGGCGGCGATTTCCAGCACGGCAGGATGGATGTAGCTTTTGCGAGCTATTGCCGGGGTGTTGCCCAGCGTCTGCGACACCGTCTCCAGCAGATCGCGCAATTTCAATATGTCGCGGCTGGCGGTCACCGCTTCGAACGCGGTTACCGATCCGCCCCATGTCCGGAAATGCTTGGCTGAAAATTCGGCACCCATCGTTTCGTGCAGGTAGGCGTTGACATCGCCCGATCCGACCGGACACGGCTCGCCCGCAGCGTCCAGGAACTGGAACAAATGCTGCCCCGGCAAATCCTGCAGCCGCCGCACGAAGCGCAGCATCGTCCGGTCGGTCAGGCGCAGATCATGCATCCTGCCCGATTTGCCGCGAAACCGGAGCCGCAGCGATGCCCCGCGCACATCGACATGGCGCTTGCGCAGCGTGGTCGCGCCAAAGCTCTTGTTGCTGCGGGCATAGGCCTCGTTCCCCACCCGGATGGCGCCGGTATCGAGCAGGCGCACCACCGCCGCGATGGCCCGGTCGCGACCAAAGCCGCTGCGCGCCAGATCGGTTTCCACCCGGCTTCGCACGAGCGGCAGGCTCAGGCCGAATTGCGCCAGGCCATCGAACTTGGCGCATTCGCGCTGTTGGCGGAAATCGGGATGATAGCGATATTGCTTGCGCCCGCGCGCATCGATGCCGGTCGCCTGCAAATGCCCGTTGGGATCAAGGCAATACCAAGCATTTGCATAGGCGGGCGGCAGGGCAACCGAGGCAAGGCGACCGATCAATGCTTCGTCATCGATCCGTGCGCCGGCCGGATCATGATACGTCCAGCCACCCTCGCAGGCACAGCGGGTGATGCCAGGCTGGCTGTCATCGACGAAGACCAGGCTGTCGCCTGCAAGGATAGTGCTCACGGTACTGCTTTCAAGGTCTTGCCGGCTTGATGCCGACTATCTGCTTGATGCTGGAACGCTTCGCCCTCCGCGCCAGTTCCACTCGTGCCCATGGGCATGATCTCGCGGCGATTGCCTAGATGTCGCGGAGTGCCTAGAGACGGGCCATGTCTGTAGATATATACGATAATCATGGGCGCGGCGCTGCCAGCTGGAGCTTCCCCCCGGTCCATCCCGAAGGGCGTAAATTCGCGCTTATTGCCGCTGTGGTCAGCCTGGTCTGCTTTTTTATCGGATGGCACTGGCTGGGCTGGGTGGTGGCTATCCTGACCTTTTGCATCGGCGCGTTTTTTCGCGATCCGCGGCGGGTGACCCCACAGGGCGACCGGCTGGTGATCGCGCCGGCCGACGGGCTGATCACGCTGATCCGCCAGGTATCGCCGCCGCGTGAACTGACCGTCGATGACGGCAGCGGCACCCCATTCCTGAGCACCGAACCGGTCACCCGCCTGTCGATCTTCATGAGCGTATTCGATGTTCACATCAATCGTTCGCCGATTGCCGGGACCATCCTGAAGGTCGTCTATATTCCCGGCAAGTTCCTCAATGCCGATCTCGACAAGGCCAGCGAGGATAACGAACGCCAGCACATCCTGGTCGATCGCGGCAATGGCACCCTGATCGGCTTTACCCAGATCGCCGGGCTGGTGGCGCGGCGTATCGTGCCCTTCGTCAAACCGGGCGATATCATTGCCTGCGGCCAGCGGGTGGGCCTCATTCGCTTCGGCAGCCGCGTGGATGTCTATCTGCCCCAGGGTACCGATCCGCTGGTCGTGCTGGGCCAGCGCGTGATTGCCGGGGAAACCGTGCTTGCCGAGATCGGCCGCCAGCAACTGGTCGAGGGCGTTTGCCAGTGAACGCCGATGTGAATGACGATCTGCGTGAGGAAGATGACGACGACGACGAGCACTCGCCGCGATTGCCGCGCGGCCTCACGCTGCGCGCGCTTATCCCCAATGCGATCACCTCTGCTGCGTTGTGCTGCGGGTTGACCGGCATCCGTTTCGCGATCGACGGCCACTGGGATAAATCGGTGCTCGCGGTGATCCTGGCGGGAATGCTCGACGGGATCGACGGCCGCATCGCGCGCCTGCTTAAAGCACAGTCGCGTTTTGGCGCCGAGCTGGATAGCCTGTCGGACTCCATCTCCTTCGGCGTGGCCCCCGCCTTGATCCTGTTCCTGTGGTCGCTGAAACAGGTTCCCCGGCTCGGCTGGTTCGCGGCACTGGCGTTCGCCATTTGCTGCGCGCTGCGCCTGGCCCGGTTCAACGCCCGGATCGACATGATCGACCAGCCGCACAAATCGGCCGGTTTCATGACCGGCGTCCCGGCTCCGGTGGGCGCCGGCCTGGCGTTCCTGCCCCTGTATCTGTGGATCGCCAGCGGCAACGATGTCTTTCGCCAGCCCGGATTGGTCGGGGCGTGGCTGGTGGTCATCGCCTTCCTGATGATTTCCAGCGTGGCGACGATGGGCTGGAACGCGATGCGGCCCCGCAAGCGTATCCGGCTGGAACTGATCGCGCTGATCGGCCTGGTCTTTGCAGCCCTGCTGACCGAGACATGGTGGACGCTGGTCGCGATCTGCGTGCTGTATATCGGGACGCTGCCCATCGGCTTTGCCCGCTATGCCCGCATCAAGCGGCAGCGCGCCGCCCGTGCCATAGCCGATCGACAGGCGACTTTATTCTGAAATCCGACGCAGGGACCAGCGCGCAATGCCGATGGTCGATCACACGGACCGTCATATAGCGAACCGGGACCGGATGGCTGGATAACCGTTGCGCATCCAGCATATCCCAGGCGGGCGCATATCGCCGCCATGTGCCGATCATCGCAGCCAGTGCCAGCACGGCGACAATCCAAAACATGGCGGACAGCATTAGGGAGAGCATCATGCGAATCCTTTAAACGCCCGACGATCGATTTGAAACCGAACAATCTGTGGAAAAGTTCCCGATTTATCGGTTTTCCCTTATACACATATAATGTTCCTGTTGCGTTCGCCATGTCAAGCTTATTTTCACCCTTTGTTCTGTTCGCAATTCGGGCTGGATTTTCGCGGCCGATACAGCTAAGGGCCCAGGCGTCAGAACCTCGGCTGTCCATTCTGGGCAGGGGGCTTTGGCAAATCCACATGGAAAGCGCCCATCACCGGTGCCGCAGCGGGTCACCCGCACGGTTCCAGCTTTCCAGAGGCCAAACCGGAAGGAAATATCTATGGCGGCACCAGTCGTCTCCATGCAGCAATTGATCGAGGCCGGCGCACACTTCGGCCACCAGACCCACCGCTGGAACCCGCGGATGAAGCCCTACATCTTCGGGGCTCGCAATGGCGTTCACATCCTCGACCTGTCGCAGACCGTGCCCTTGTTTGCGCGCGCGCTCGATTTCGTTTCGTCCACCGTCCAGGCGGGCGGCAAGGTGCTGTTCGTCGGCACCAAGCGCCAGGCGCAGGAACCGATTGCCGACGCGGCGCGTGCCTGCGGCCAGCATTTCGTCAACCACCGCTGGCTGGGCGGAATGCTTACCAACTGGAAGACGATCTCGGGCTCGATCAAGCGGCTCAAGACGCTGGAAGAACAGCTTTCGGGCGACACCGCCGGCCTGACCAAGAAAGAAGTGCTGCAACTGACGCGCGAGCGCGACAAGCTGGAATTGTCGCTGGGCGGTATCCGCGACATGGGCGGCATTCCCGACGTGATGTTCGTGATCGATGCCAACAAGGAAGAGCTGGCGATCAAGGAAGCCAATGTTCTGGGTATTCCGGTCGTGGCGATCCTTGATTCCAACGTCAATCCGGCGGGCATTTCGTTCCCGATCCCGGCCAATGACGATGCCAGCCGCGCCCTGCGCCTGTATTGCGACTCGGTCGCCACGGCTGCCAAGAAGGGCGGCCGTGAAGCGGTGGTCAACTCCGGTGCTGATTTCGGGGCAATGATCGAACCGCTGGCCGAAGAAGCTGTGGCCGAGCCTGCCCCCGCAGCCTGAAGCAGCACCGGATTTTGGTCCGGTCGTCACGAATCAGTAATGCGCCGGCCCCAAGGGGCCGGCGCAAGCACGAATACCCCGTTCAAAAGGAATAGCGGACATGGCCTATACCGCCACCGACGTGAAAACGCTGCGCGACCGCACCGGCGCCGGCATGATGGATTGCAAGAAGGCGCTGGACGAGACCGGCGGCGATATGGAAGCAGCCGTCGACACGCTGCGCGCCAGGGGCCTGGCCGCCGCCGCCAAGAAGTCGAGCCGCACCGCTGCCGAAGGCCTGGTGGGCGTGGCCGTTGCGGGGACCAAAGGCGTGGCCGTCGAAGTCAATTCGGAAACCGATTTCGTCGCCAAGAACGACCAGTTCCAGGACTTCGTGCGCAAGACCACCGAGGTTGCACTCGGGCTGGCCGGTGATGACGTCGACGCGCTGAAGGCCGCGCCTTACCCGGACGGCGGCCCAAATGGCGAGACAGTCGGCGACAAGCTGACCAACAATGTCGCCACGATCGGTGAAAACCAGCAGCTGCGCCGCATCAAGCGGGTGTCGGTGACGCAGGGCCTGGTCGTGCCGTACATGCACAACGCCGCTGCGCCGTTGCTCGGCAAAATCGGCGTGCTGGTTGCGCTGGAAAGCCACGCTGGCGCCGATGTGCTGGAGCCACTGGGCAAGCAGATCGCCATGCACATCGCCGCCGCATTCCCGCTGGCGCTGAATGCCGAGGGTCTCGATGCCGACCTGATCGCCCGCGAACGCAAGATCGCTGCCGAAAAAGCGGCTGAAAGCGGCAAGCCGGCGGAAGTGCAGGCGAAGATGGTCGACGGCGCGGTGGCCAAATATGCCAAGGAAAACGCGCTGCTGTCGCAGGTGTTCGTGATGGATAACAAGACGCCGGTGTCGCAGATCGTCGAACAGGCGGGCAAGGCTGCCGGGGCGAAGATCGTGCTGGTCGATTACGTCCGTTTCCAACTGGGCGAGGGCATCGAAAAGGCCGAGACCGATTTCGCCGCCGAAGTCGCGGCGGCTGCCGGGCTGGATAAGGTGACCTGATGTGCGCGGCCCGGCCATCGAATTGGCCGGGCAGGCAAAAGTTCGGTGGAACGTTTGCACAGGCTGGCAGTCTTGGCAGCGCCATGGTTCGGGTATAAGGGCAACGGCGTGATCATTGGGCTGGCACATTGGGGGCGGGCCTGGGGAAGAACGTGCAATGCCGAGGCGTGATGCGGCCCAGCGGCTTTGCGCATTCAGATAAGGTGTAATTAAACTCCATGGCGCTTCCCCGGCTCAAGCGAATTCTCCTCAAGCTTTCCGGCGAAGTGCTGATGGGCAACCAGTCTTTCGGCATCGATCCCGAATTCGTTGCCGAAATGGCCCAGGAAATAAAGCAGGCGAAGGAAACCGGGCTGGAAATCTGCCTGGTGATCGGCGGCGGCAATATTTTTCGCGGCATGGCCGGGGCGGCCAAGGGCATGGACCGGGCGCAGGCCGATTACATGGGCATGCTGGCCACGGTGATGAACGCGCTGGCGATGCAGAATGCGCTGGAGCAACTGGGGGTAACTACCCGTGTGCAATCAGCAATCCAGATGGACGCGGTGTGCGAACCGGTGATCCGGCGCCGCGCCGAACGGCATCTCGAAAAGGACCGCGTGGTGATCTTTGCCGCCGGCGTCGGCAGCCCCTATTTCACCACCGACAGTGGCGCGGCCCTGCGCGCGGCGGAAATGAAATGCGACGCGCTGTTCAAGGGCACCAGCGTGGACGGGGTGTATAATTCCGATCCCAAGAAAAATGTCGACGCAAAGCGTTACGATACAATAGATTACGATACGGTCCTGGCAGAAAACCTGCAAGTTATGGATGCGTCTGCGGTGGCGCTGTGCCGCGACAATTCCATCCCGATCGTGGTATTCTCGATCCGCGAAAAGGGCAATCTGGCGCAGGTGCTCGCGGGATCCGGCACACGGACAATAGTTGAAAAGGGAGCCTGAGACATGGCTAATACTGGGGCCAAATTCGATAAGGCCGATCTGGAGCGCCGGATGAAAGGCGCGGTTGATTCGCTCAGGAGCGATCTGGGCGGCCTGCGCACCGGTCGCGCGAATACCGCACTGCTCGATCCGATCATGGTCGAGGCTTATGGTCAGCATACTCCGCTGAGTCAGGTCGCCACGGTTTCGGCGCCCGAACCGCGCCTGCTGTCGGTCCAGGTGTGGGACAAAGTCAACGTCGGCCCGGTGGAAAAGGCAATTCGCTCGGCCGGTCTGGGGCTGAATCCGATCAACGACGGCAACAACCTGCGGTTGCCGATCCCCGACCTGACCGAGGATCGCCGCAAGGAACTGGCCAAGCTGGCAGGCAAATATGCCGAAAATGCCCGTATCGCGATCCGCAATGTGCGCCGCGACGGAATGGACGCCTTGAAAGCCGATGAAAACAAGAAGATCATCTCGGAAGATGATCGCAAACGCTCGGAAACCGAGCTGCAGAAGCTGACCGACGAGCAGATCAAGGCCGCGGACGAGTCGGCAGCGGCCAAGGAAAAGGAAATCCTGGGCCGGTGAGCGCAGGCGCGGCCTTCAATGATCGTGCCGTCCGGCCCGCCGACGGGCCGGACGAACGCGCCGATGACCAGGGCAGTGCGCCAGCCGCACGCCATGTGGCGATCATCATGGACGGCAATGGCCGCTGGGCGCGCAAACGCCTGCTGCCGCGCGTCGTGGGCCATCAGCGCGGGGTCGAGGCGGTGCGCCGCGTCGTGCGTGCGGCGCAGGGCATGGGCCTGGACGCGCTGACCCTCTATGCATTTTCCACCGAGAACTGGCGCCGGCCCGAGGATGAGGTGTCGGCGCTGATGGGGCTGCTCAAGCGCTTCATCATCAGCGATCTGGATGAATTCTGCGCGAATAACGTCAATCTCAAGATCATCGGCGACTTTCGCGCATTCCCGCCGGACGTGGTGACGTTGATCGACGGCGCGCTGGCGCGCACGGCGATGAACACCGGGGTGACGCTGGCCATTGCGCTGAATTACGGATCGCAGGACGAAATCGCCCGCGCCGCGACCAAGGCTGCCGCCAAGGGGCCGGTGACGCCGGAAACGATTTCCGCCGAACTCGACACTGCCGCCCTGCCGCCGCTCGACCTGCTGATCCGCACCTCGGGTGAAATACGCTTGTCCAATTTCCTGCTGTGGCAGGCGGCTTATGCGGAAATGTGGTTTACCGAGGTCTATTGGCCCGATTTCACGCCCGAACATCTGGCCGAGGCGCTGGCACAATTCGGCAAGCGGGAACGTCGCTTTGGCGGTCGCTGACGTGAAAGCTCCTCCCCCTTCAGGGGGAAGTTGGGTGGGGGTTTCTTACCTTGAGAGCGGGACGCGAGGCTGCGCCTCGCTCGCCCACCCCCAACCCCTCCCCGCCGGGGAGGGGAGATGAGCGCGGATCCCAGCAACGCGGCGTTGGCAGCGCGAGACAAGAAATCCGATCTCGGCGTGCGCACGCTGTCAGCGATCATAATGGTGGCGGTGGCGGGTACGGCGGTGTGGCTGGGCGGGTTTGCCTGGGCAACGTTCGTGGCACTGGTTGCCGCTCAAGTGCTGTGGGAGTGGGTGAAACTTTCACGCAAAATCACGATCGACCCGGCCCCCCGCGCCATGTGGTTCATCGCCGGAACAGCCTATGTCGGCGTTGCCGCCGAGGTACTCTGGCGACAGCCGTTGCTCGATATTCTGCTCATCGTCCTCTGTGTCATTGCCACCGACATCGGCGCTTATTTTTCCGGCCGCAGCCTTGGCGGCCCAAAGATTGCTCCACGGATCAGCCCCGGCAAGACCTGGGCGGGACTCGGCGGCGGGATGCTGGGCTCGGCGCTGACGTTCTGGGCCGGCGTAAGGGGGGCCGGCGGGGAAATCATGTTTCACCCCATTCCCATGTTCGAGGCGCTGGCGATCGGTGCCCTGATCGCCATCATCGCTCAAACCGGCGATTTTTTTGAAAGCGGGATGAAGCGCCGCGCAGGGGTCAAGGATTCAGGTAATCTCATCCCCGGCCACGGCGGGCTGTTCGATCGGCTAGATGGATTGCTGGCGGTGCTGTTTGTGCTAGGGTTGCAAACGGGGACGGAAAGGTTTTTGTGACGGCGCGTTCCATTTCGATCCTCGGCGCGACCGGCTCGATCGGCGCCTCCACGCTCGATCTGATCCGGCGCGAGCGCGATAAATGGCGGGTAATTGCGCTGACCGCGCATAGCCAGGTTGGCGAACTCGCCAGATTGGCCCGCGAATTTGCCGCCGAGATCGCCGTCGTCAGCGATGACAGCTGTCTGCCGGCACTGCGCGAGGCGCTGGCCGGGTCGGGAACAGAGGTCGCCGGTGGCGCTGCGGCGCTCGACCAGGCGGCAGCGCGCGGCGCCGACATCACGATCGCCGCCATCGTTGGTTGTGCGGGCCTGGCGCCAACCATGGCGGCGATTGAAAACGGCCGCACGGTGGCGCTGGCCAACAAGGAAGCACTGGTGTCGGCGGGCGAGGTGATGGTCGCGGCGGTCGCCCGGTCCGGTGCGACGCTGCTGCCGGTCGATTCCGAGCACAACGCGATTTTCCAGTGCCTGCACGGCCATGATAGCGCCGATGTCCGCTGGATCACGCTGACTGCCAGCGGCGGTCCGTTTCGCGACTGGTCGCCGGCACAGCTGACCAACGCCACCCCGGCTCAGGCGGTCAAACACCCCAACTGGGACATGGGCGCGAAGATCAGCGTGGATTCGGCCACGATGATGAACAAGGGGCTGGAACTGATCGAGGCGTTCCACTTGTTCCCGGTCGGGCTGGAACGGCTGCGGATCATCGTCCACCCGCAATCGGTGGTGCATTCCATGGTGGAATACCGCGACGGCTCGACGCTGGCGCAGCTGGGGCCGTCCGACATGCGCGTGCCGATCGCTTCGGCGCTGGCCTGGCCGCGGCGGATGAACACCCCTTGCGCGCCGCTCGACCTGGCCGAAATCGGCGAGTTAACCTTTCGCGCGCCCGACGAAACACGCTTTCCCGCCACCCGCCTGGCGCGGCAGGCGGCGCAGGCCGGCGGCGCCATGCCCGCAGTGCTGAACGCCGCGAACGAAGTGGCGGTGGCCGCGTTTCTGGCCGGGCGGATCGGTTTTACGCGGATTGCCGCGATGGCTGACGAGGTGCTGGGCCGCTATGCACCGGTTGCGCCGGCTTCGCTTGAAGAGGTCATGGCGGTCGATGCCCGTGCGCGCTTGCATGCCCAAGATTTGCTGGAGATGGCCTGAGTCATGCATCACCCCTCGCTTGCGCTGACGATTCTTGCCTTCCTGTTGCTGCTGGCGCCGTTGATCGTGCTCCACGAACTCGGCCATTATCTGGTCGCGCGGTGGTGCGGGGTGCGCGCCGACGCCTTTTCGGTTGGCTTCGGGCGGGAATTGCTCGGCTGGACCGACCGGCGCGGCACGCGCTGGAAACTGTCGCTGCTGCCGCTCGGCGGCTATGTGCAATTTGCCGGGGATGCGAATGCGGTCGGCATGCCCGCCGAGGAGGTGGCGCGGTTGACTCCGGCCGAGCGCGAAGGCGTGCTCTATTTCAAGCCGCTGTGGCAGCGGGCGCTGATCGTGGCCGCCGGGCCGGTGACGAACTTGCTGGTGGCTTTCGCGATCTTCTTTGCCTTCAACGTGATGTATGGCCGGATCGTCGCCCCCCCGGTGATCGCCGGTTTTGCCAGCCCGTCGCCGGCGCAGGCCGCCGGCATGCGGATCGGCGACCGGATCGTCAGCATCGATGGTGATCCGATCGCCAGTTTCGACCAGATCGCCCGGAAGGTGGGGCCGTTTGCCGGCGATTTCCTGACGATCGCCGCCACGCGCGACGGCAAGCCGTTCACCGTCCGCTTGCAGATCGCCAGCTATGAACAGCGCGACGAATTCGGCAATGTTACCAAAATAGGCCGGATCGGGGTGGGGTCGGGCAAGCCGGCGATCGTGCAAGCCGGCCCGCTGGAGGCGGCGCGGCTGTCATTCGACCAGGGCGTTTCGATATTCCGGCTGATGTTCACCGGTATTCACCAGATCGCCACCGGCCAGCGTTCGGTCAAGGAACTGGGCGGCCCG